>JBHIBC010000001.1:0-109177 GCA_046758905.1 Acidobacteriota bacterium
GCGTCAACCCGGTCGGCGGGCAACGACCACTCCGTCCCGCCGACTCGGCCGGAGCGCCCTTGACGCCGTTCCGAGCGCCCGCCTAGAATAGTGGCCCCTGTGGGCTTCCACCGAGTCGCGTCGGGGGCGTAGGCATCCACGAACATATCGGGGCGTAGCGCAGCCTGGTAGCGCACTTGCTTGGGGTGCAAGTGGTCGCTGGTTCAAATCCAGTCGCCCCGACCATTCCTGCACAGAGGGTCCTCGGGGGCGCGTGGCGACGGGGGCGGCGCGCCGCGCGCCCGGCGCCCTCCCCGCGTCGGGAGGCGGCCGCACCGGGAGGAGCGAGGTGCGATGAGTGCGGTCCCCATACTGATCACCAACGACGACGGCCTAGGGGCCGAGGGCCTAGCGGCCCTGGAGGAGCACCTGGCCCCGCTCGGGGAGGTCTGGGTCATCGCCCCCGACCGGGAGCAGAGCGGCCAGGGACACGCGCTGACGCTGCACCACCCCCTGCGCTTCGACAGGCGTGGCCCGCGGCGCTTCGCCGTCCAGGGCACCCCCACGGACTGCATCTACCTGGGCGTGCACAGGATCCTCGAGGCGCGGCCCGGGATCGTCGTGAGCGGGATCAACCGCGGCACCAATCTCGGCGACGACGTCACCTACTCGGGGACCGTGGCGGCCGCCTTCGAGGCGACGCTCATGTCGGTCCCCGCGTTCGCCATCTCGCAGGGGGTGGCCCACGGCGCGACCGGCTTCGAGGTGGCGGGGCGATTCGCGCGGATGCTGTCGGCGGAGATCCTGCGGCGCGGCCTCCCCGCGGACACGCTCCTCAACGTCAACGTGCCCGCGCGCCCGCCGCGCGGCGTCAGCATCACCCATCAGGGCAAGCGCCTCTACCCGGGCGGCGGCATCGAGCGGCAGGATCCGAAGGGCCGCAGCTACTACTGGATCGGCGGCGCGCCGGCGGAGTGGGAGGAGGACGAGACGTGCGACTTCTCGGTGCTCGCCGCGGGCTACGTCTCGGTCACGCCGCTGCACCTCGACCTGACGAACTACGACGCGATCGAGGAGGTGAAGCGCTGGAACCTCGTCCTCTGAGCCCTCGCCCGGCGGCCACCCGGCGCCGCGCGGCCGGCCCCGGTGCGGCCTTCGCGCGCCGCTGCGAGCGGATGATCCGGCGGCAGATCCTGGGGCGGGGCATCGACGCGCCGCTCCTGCTGGAGGCCTTCCTGGCCACGCCGCGGCACCTGTTCGTGGACGAGGCGCTGTCGGAGCGCGCCTACGGCGACTGCGCCCTGCCGATCGGCTGCGGCCAGACGATCTCCCAGCCGTACATCGTGGCCAGGATGATCCAGCTCCTCGGGCCGGGGCGCGGCGATCGGGTGCTCGAGATCGGCACGGGGTCTGGATTCGAGGCGGCGCTTCTGCAGCGGCTGTCGGGGGAGGTCTACACGGTGGAGCGGCTGGAGCCACTGGCCCGCCGCGCCCGGGAGAACTGGCGCCGGGCCGGGGTGCGGGGGATCCGGATCCGGGTCGGCGACGGGTCGCTCGGCTGGCCGCAGGCCGCCCCCTTCGCCGGCATCCTGGTCAGCGCGGCCTCGCCCGCGGTGCCGCGCGCTCTCCTGGAGCAGTTGGTGGCGGGCGGGCGCATGGTGATCCCGGTCGGCGACGCCGTCAACCAGACCGTCAAGCTGCTGGTGCGCACCCGGACCGGCGCGCGGGTGGAGGACCACGACCCCTGCTCGTTCGTGCGGCTGATCGGCGATGAAGGGTTCAGCGAGTGACCGGCACAGGCCCGCGGATGGGGCGCCGGTGACGGCGTCCCCCCCCGCCGTCTGGGTGGACACCGAGGGGGATCTCCGTCGGGCCGCGGAGCGGCTCGCGAGGGCGCGCGCGGTCGCGGTCGACACCGAGGCGGACTCCTTCTACCACTACTTCCACAAGTGCTGCCTGATCCAGGTCTCGGACGGCGAGACGGTGTATCTCATCGACCCGCTTGCGCTCAGGACCCTGCGGCCGCTGGGCCGGCTCCTGAGATCGCCCCGGACCGTCAAGGTCCTGCACGCGGCGGAACAGGACGTGCTCTACCTCAAGCGAGACTATGGGTTCAGCGTGTCGCCGCTGTTCGACACCATGATCGCCGCCCAGCTGCTCGGGATCCCGAACGTCGGCCTGGCCAAGCTCCTGTGGGCGCATCTCGGCGTGCGGCTCGACAAGGGCTGCCAGCGCGACGACTGGTCGCGCCGGCCGCTCAGCGAGAGGCAGAAGGCGTACGCCGCCGAGGACGTGAGGCACCTCATCCGGCTGCGGGCGGAGCTGGAGGCGGATCTCCGGGCCAAGGGGCGGCTGGAGTGGGCCGGGGAGGAGTTCTCCCTGGTCGCCGGACGCACCTGGGAGCCGCGGGAGTTCGACCGCGACGGCTTCTGGAGCGTGAAGGGGGCGCGTGACCTCCCGCCGCGACAGGCCGCGGTGCTGCGGGAGCTGTACGCCATGCGCGACGAGAGGGCCCGCGAGGCCGACCTCCCGCCCTTCAGGGTCGTGTCGGACCAGACCCTCCTCGCCCTGGCCCGGCGCTGCCCCCGATCGGCGTCCGAGCTGAACGGGATCAAGGGATTCACCCCGCTGGTGCACCGGCGCATCGGATCGCGCGTTCTCGCCGCGGTGCGCAAGGGGCTCTCCCTCGACGAGGGACGGCTTCCGGCGCCCCCCCGGAGGATCCCCGGGCGGCGCAAGAGCGCCGCCGCCTCTGCACGGCTCGAGCGCCTGAGGCAGTGGCGCAGGGTCAAGGCGGCGGAGCTCGGCCTCGACCCCGGCGTCCTGTTCCCCCAGGCGACCATGGAGGCGCTCGCCTCGGTCGGTCCCGCCGGCCTTTCCGACCCGTCCGCCGTCCAGGGACTGCGCGAGTGGAGGCGCCGGCTCCTCCTCCCGGAAGCGGGCTCCCTGCTCGACTGAAGCGGGCCCGGCGCGCGCGGCGGGGCGCAGAAAGACGCGGACCACGCTCATGAGCCGACCCGAAGGCTGGATCGATCTGCTGGATGGGGTCGTGACGGAGGTGGTCGGCCCGAGCCGCCCCGGCGGGCCGGACCGCGACCCGTGCGGCCTCATCCGCGAGGCGCTCGCCGCGGCGCGCCTCGACCTGTTCCTCCACGAGGCGGCCGCGTGCGGCTCTCCGCTGATCGTGGTCGTCAACGATCCCTCCCGCAGGACCGATACGCGCGCGGCCTTGGCCGCGATCGTGGAACGGGCGGAGGCGCGGCGCGCGGGGGCTCGGTTCCGCCTCCTGGTGGCGTGCGGCAGCCACACTTTCTCGGCGCGCGCCGCGAGGGAATTCGAGGAGCGCCTCCTGGCGCCTGTGGCCGGCCGGGTCGAGGCGATCGCCTGGCACCGCGCCGGGCGCGGGGCGGACCTGGCCGAGGTCGGGCCCTACCGCCTGCACCGCTGGCTCGTCGAGGCCCGGCACGCCATCGCCATCGGGAGCGCCGAGCCGCACTACTTCGCCGGCCTCGCGGGGGCGCACAAGACCCTGACGGTGGGGCTGATGTCGGCGGGGGATCTGCGCTCGAACCACGAGGGCGCCATGTCGGCCCGCGCGGCTCCGCTGGCCGCCGGCGGCAACCCGGTGTACGAGGGGATCGAGGCCGTGGTGTCGGCCCTCGAGGGAGGCGGCCGCCGCCTGTTCGCGGTCAACCTGGTGATGGCGGGGGATCGCGTGCTCGCCTGCTTCGCCGGCCGGCCGCGCGAGGCGGCGCGCTCGGCGCTGCCGCTCGTCCGCGCGTCCCATGCCCGCGAGCTCACCCGTCCGGTCGATCTGGTCGTCGCGCGCGTGCGCCCGCCCCTCGACCGGACCCTGTACCAGGCCGACAAGGGGATCAAGAACGTGGAGGGGGCGGTGCGCGACGGCGGGGTCATCCTGCTCGACGCGGCCTGTCCCGGGGGCGTCGGCGCCGATCGCTTCCTGCGGCTGCTGCGGCGGGCGGGGGACCACGCCTCGGCGGCGCGGGCCGTCGAGGAGGAAGGCTATCGCTTGGGGGATCACAAGGCGGTTCGGCTGCGGGCCCTGACCGAGCGCCGCGGCGTGCGCCTCGGGGTGGTGTCGGACGCGCTGCCTGAGGAGACGGTGCGCCTGCTGCACGCCGAGCCCTTCCGGGATCGGGCCGCGGCGGCCCGCTGGGCCCGGACCCTGCTCGGGCATCGGCGCGGACGCCGGGCCCCGCGCGGCCTGCTCGTCGAGGACGCCGGCCACCTGCTGCTCCGCCTGCGGCGGCCGGCGGCGTGGGAGGCGATATGAGATCCGCGGCGCTCGCGGAACGGCTCAAGAGCCGCGGAGTCGAGCTCGGCCTCGGGGCGGTCGGGATCGCGGCCGTCGAGGCGTCGGATCACCGCCGCTTCTTCGAGCGCTGGCTGGCGGCGGGACACGCCGGGAGCATGTCCTGGATGGGGCGGACCGCAGGCGTCCGGGTGGTTCCGCGCTCGCGCTTCCCCTGGGCGCGCACCGCGATCGTCGGGGCCGTATCCTACCTGCCCTACCGTGGCGTCCGGCGGGAGCAGCCGGGGCTTTTGCGGCACATCGCCCGCTACGCGCTCGGCCGTGACTACCACCGGGTGCTGGGCGCTCGCCTGCGGGCCCTGGCGGGCTTCCTGGAATCGGAGGCACCCGGCGCCCGGACGCGCGTCTACGTCGACACGGGGCCGCTGCTCGAACGCGAGCTGGCGGCACGCGCCGGCCTCGGGTGGTTCGGGAAGAACGCCAACCTGATCGGGCCGCGCGGCGACTCCTGGCTCCTGCTCGGGCAGATCCTGACCGACGTCGAGCTGCCGCGCGACCGGCCGGTCCCGGACCACTGCGGGACCTGCACCGCCTGCATCGACGCCTGTCCCACGGGAGCCATCCTGGAGCCGTACCTCATCGACTCGAACCGTTGCATCTCCTACCTGACCATCGAGGCGCGCGGGACGCTGGCCCGCGAGCGCCGAGAGGCTCTGGGCGAGTGGGTCTTCGGCTGCGACGTCTGCCAGGAGGTCTGCCCGTGGAACCGCAAGGTCGAGGTCACGGCCGACGGCGACTTCCTGCCGGGGCCACGCCTGAGAGACGGCGGCCTCGCCGATCTGATCCGTCTGGACCCTCCGGGGTTCCGCTCGCGTCTCGGGGGCACGCCGCTCGACCGGCCGCGGCGGCAGGGCGTCGTGCGCAACGCCCTGATCGTCGCCGCCAACACCGGCGACGGGCCCGGGCTCGATGCGGCGGAGGACAGGCTCGCCGACCGGGACCCGGTGGTCCGCTCCGCCGCGGCCTGGGCGCTCGGGCGCGCCGGCGGGGGGAAGCGGCGCCGCCTGCTCGAGGCCGCCCGGGCGGCCGAGCCCGACCCCGCCGTGAGGGGCGAGATCGAGACCGCCATCGAATCCTAGGCCTGCAGGATCTCGATGTCGTAGCCGTCCGGGTCCTTGATGAAGATGTACCTCGATGCCAGCTCGGGGCGCGAGCGGCGGTAGGACAATCCGCGCCGCTCCACCTCACGGATCGCGGCCTCGAGGTCGGGGGTGTGGAAGGCCAGGTGGCCGAACTGGTCCCCGAGGCGGTAATCGCGGCCGTCCCTGTTGAAGGTCAGCTCCACCACCCGCCGCCCATCGTCATCCGCGAGGAAGACGAGCGTCGCCTCCTCGCCGATCTCCTTGCGGCCGGCCTCGCGCAGGCCCAGGAGGTCGCGGTAGAAGCCGATGCTGGCCTCGAGGTCCCTCACGCGGATCATCGCGTGCGCGAATCTCATCGTTGCCCTCCTCCCGATGCGGCGTCCCGTTTCACGACGCGTCCACCGATCATCACGAAGCGCACGTCCTCGAGGACGCGAACGTCACCGAGCGGGTCGCCCGCGACGGCGATCAGATCGGCGAGGCGGCCGGGCGCGATGACGCCCCGATCCTCCACCCCCAGCAGGTCCGCCGCGCGCACGGTGGCGGCGCGCACCGCCTCGATGGGGGTCATCCCCAGCTCGACCAGGACGGCGAACTCCCGGGCGTTCTCCCCGTGCGGGAAGGTCCCGGCGTCGGTGCCGAAGGCGATCCGCACGCCGGCGCGGATGGCCGCCCGGACGCTCCCGTCGACGTGCACCTGCATCGCCTCGATCTTGCGCCGGATCAGCGGCGGATACTCGCCCGGGACGCGCCAGGTGTACACCGTCGGCACCAGGTAGGTCCCGGTCTTCTTCATGAGGGCGATGGCCTCGTCGTCGAGCATCGAGCCGTGCTCGATCGAGGCGACGCCGGCACGCACCGCCGCCAGGATCCCCTCGGTCCCGTGGGCGTGGGCCGCGACCCTCACGCCGTGGCGCGCCGCCTCCTCCACGATCGCCCGCAGCTCGCGGTCCGAGTACTGCTGCGCGCCCGCGGACTCCTCGAACGACATGACGCCGGCGGTGGCGCAGGTCTTGATGACCTGGGCCCCGTGCTTGATCTGGTAGCGGACCGCCTTGAGGATCTCCGCCGCGCCGTCGGCGATCCCGTCCCGAGGTCCGGTCTCCGCGACGCCCGGGACGAAGCCGGTGATGTCGCAATGTCCGCCGGTGATCCCGATCATGTGTCCGGACGGGACGATGCGAGGCCCGTCGATGAACCCCTCCTCCACCGCCCGCGCCAGGGCCACGTCGGTGAAGTCGTAGGCCCCGACGTCGCGCACCGTGGTGAAGCCCGCGAGGAGCGTCCGGCGCGCGTTGCGGGCGCCGCGCAGCGCCTGCTCCGGCGGGCTCTCCCTGACCGGCTGCGCGATCCAGTCGTCCTGGAGGTCGTAGGTCAGGTGGGTGTGGGCGTCGATCAGCCCGGGCAGCAGCGTCACGTCGCCCAGCTCGATCGCCCGCGCTCCGGGAGGGGCCGCCGCGTCGCCCAGGGCCGCGATGCGATCCCCGGCGACCACCACGACCGCATCCCGGATGATGGTCCCCTGCGTGACGTCGAGCATGCGCGCGGCGCGGATCACCAGGGTGGGCCGTTCCGGCCGTCCGGCGGACTCGCCGCCGGCGCGCACGGGAAGCGCCAGGAGGGACAGCAAGGCTCCGGCCGCGAACCCCCGGGCGCGCCGGCGCTCAGTCGCCATAGGGGATCGGGGGAGGGCCGTCGGGGATGTATCCCCTGTAGGCGTGCCCTCGGGTGCGCTCGTCGAACTCGGCGCGAATGGCCCTCAGGAGTGCCGGCCTCTCGTACACGTCCACCATTGTCGCGGCCAGCGCTCCGGCTGCGTAGAGCATCCCCTTGTGTCCGATCGACATCCCGCCGGTGGCCACCACCGGCCAGGCGTGCCAGGGGGCGCCCGCCGGCGCCGTGGTCACGGTCAGGTCGACGGTCGGGACGATCCAGCTCACGTCGGCCAGGTCGGTCGATCCCCGGTCGGTCGGGCCGGGATGCTCGTCGAGCGGCTCGATCTCCCCCGCCAGCCCCTCAGGCTCGACGCCGGTCGCCTCCTGGATCGCGCGCGCGAACTGCTGCTCCTCCTCGGTGAAGCGCAGCGGCCCGAGCCACATCAGGTTGGCGTGCATCGCCCGCGCCCCCGCGAGGTTGACCAAGAGCTCATAGGCGCCGCTCTGCACCCTCACACGGGACTCGACCCCCGCCGCCAGCGCCGCGCCCCGGGCGATCCCGCGGATGCGCTCGAGGAGCTCATCCACGCGGGCCCTCTTCTCGTCGCGCACCCAGCACCACAGCCGGGCCCGGTCCGGGACGACGTTCGGGACGTCCCCCCCATCGAGGATGGTGTAGTGGATGCGGACCGTCGGGCGGACGTGCTCGCGCAGGAGATTCAGCGCGTGCGTGAACAGCTCCAGGCCGTCGAGGGCGCTCCGGCCGTTCCATGGATCGTAGGCGGCGTGCGCCGCCCTCCCCAGGAAGTCGACGTGAAGATCGACCATCGCCAGGCTGCTGTCGGTGTCGATCTGGATCTCGGTCCCCGGGTGCCAGGCGAAGGCCATGTCGAGGTCGTCGAACAGGCCGTCGCGCGCCATGTAGAGCTTGCCGCCGACCGCCTCCTCGGCCGGCGTCCCGTAGAATCGCACCGTGCCGTGGAGGTCGCCGGCCGCGATCCGCTCCTTGATGGCGACCGCCGCGCCGAGGCTGCCGACGCCGAACAGGTTGTGTCCGCAGCCGTGTCCCGGCGCCCCGGGCGTCAGCGGGCGCTTCGCCGGCACCGTCTTCTGCGACAGCCCCGGAAGGGCGTCGTACTCGCCCAGGACGCCGATGATCGGCCGGCCCTCCCCATAGGACGCCACGAACGCGGTCGGCAGCCCGGCCACGCCGCGCTCGACCTCGAACCCGTTCCTCTCGGCGTAGTCGGCGAGGGCGGCGGACGAGCGCGTCTCCCGAAGCGCCACCTCCGCGTACCGCCAGACCCGATCGCTCAGGGCGATCAGCTCGTGACGGTGGGCCTCGATCCAGCTCACCGCCGCCTGTTTCTTCGCGAGGGTGGGGGCCTCCGCCCGAGCCTCGCCCGCCGTCGACGACGATGGGGCCGGCAGGGAGGACAGGAGGATCGCGCAGGCTGCGAGAAAGCCGCTCATGGGCGCATCCTGGGACGTCCGGCTCTTCCGCGTTCGTGGTGCCGACCCCGGGAGACTACCCAGCCGGGTTTCCGGGTGTCAAGCACCCGGGGATCTCCCTCCCCGCCCGCCTGCAGCGGAGCGAGTCCCGGCACCGGCGTGGCGAGCCCGGGCACCGGGGGGCCGCCGGGGTCGGTCTTCACTCCCGTCGCCTCGTCAAGCGGCGAGCCCGGGCACCGGGGGGCCGCCGCCGAGAGGCCGGGGAGAAGGGCGGGCGTCGTTGACAGCCCCCGACGGCCTCCCTAACATCCGGCTCCGGCGCGCCGGCCCGGGAAGCCCGCCGCCGATAAGGGGAGAGGTTGAGCGAGCACCTCCTGATCTGGGGCGGCGCCGCCGGCTACATGCTGGCGATGCTCGGCGTCGGCCTGTGGTCCCACCGTCGCATCCACGGCTCGGCCGACTTCATCGTGGCGGGCAGGAGGCTGCCGCTCTGGCTGGCCACGGCGACGCTCTCCGCCACCTGGTTCGGGGGAGCCACCATCCTGGGCGCCGGCGGGACCGCTTACTCCGAGGGGTTCTACGGGGTGATCCCGGACCCGTTCGGCGCAGGGGTGTGCCTGCTCCTGGCGGGGCTGCTGGTGGTGCGCACCGTCCGCCGCATGAGGTTGATGACGGTCTCCGACTTCTTCCGGGTCCGCTACGGCCGCCACGCGGATCTCGTGGCGAGCAGCTCGATGATCCTGACCTACGCCGGGTGGACGGCGGCCCAGATCGTCGCCATCGGCGTGGTCCTCGATTCGCTGGCCAACGTCCCGCGGGGCGTCGGGATCGTCATCGGCGCGGTGGTGGTCGTGACCTACACCTATTTCGGGGGCATGTGGGCCGTCTCGATCACCGACTTCCTGCAGATCGCGATCCTGGTGGCCGGGCTGACGGTGATCTTCCCGATGATGATCGCCGCCTGCGGGGGACCGGCGGCCTTTCTCGACGGGGTGCCCGAGGGCTCGTTCGGGCTGCTCCCCCCGGCGGGGACCGACGCCGCCGGGTGGGTGCACTGGATCCGCGCCTGGATCGTCCTGGGGCTCGGGAACCTCGCCGGCCAGGACCTGCTGCAGCGGAGCCTCTCCAGCCGCGACGAGACGGTGGCCCAGAACAGCGCGTATCTCTCGGGCCTGTTCTACCTGAGCTTCGGCCTCATCCCCGTCCTGATCGGGCTGGCCGGCACCATCCTCATGCCGGGGATGGCCTCGACCGAGGCGGAGCTGATCATCCCGGAGATGGCGCGCCGCTTCCTTCCTGCGCCGGTGATGGCGCTCTTCGTCGGGGCGCTGCTCGCGGCCATCATGAGCAGCGCCGACAGCGCGCTGCTCGCCCCCGCGAGCATCGTCGGCGAGAACCTCCTGCGCTACTTCCGGCCGGGCGTGAGCGAGGGCCGGGTGCTGCGCTGGACGCGCAACGCGGTCCCGGTGATCGGGCTGATGGCGCTGCTCCTGGGCCTGTACTCCGGCCGGGTCTACGAGCTCCTGGTCGAGTCGTTCGCCCTCCTCCTGGTGGTCCTGTTCCCCTCCTTTCTGGCCGGCATCTGGTGGCGCCGGGCCAACACCCCGGGCGCGCTCGGGGCCATGACCGTCGGGCTCGTCACCTTCGTGGCCCTCAGGACGGCGGCGGCGATGGAGTGGATGGGGCTCGCGTACCCTGCCGACGTCATCGCCGTCGTCCTGGCCGGCGCCACGCTCGTCGTGGTGAGCCTGGCGACGGGCCGGTCGCACCCGCCGAGGCGGCTCACCGATCTGGACGGCCGCCCGATCCCGATGGCGGGCCGCCTGGGGCTGCCGGGACCGGGCCGCCCCCGCCCGGCGCCGGGAGCCGCTTGACGCGCCTTTCCGGACCGTGCTACAAGCCACGTTCACTCCCGTCGCGAAGGACACCAAAGGTCGGGGCGTAGCGCAGCCTGGTAGCGCACTTGGTTCGGGACCAAGGGGTCGGTGGTTCAAATCCACTCGCCCCGACCACTCGCATCACTCGATGAAAGCGACACGCCTGCTGATCAGCGGCATCGTCCAGGGGGTCGGGTTCCGCTTCTTCGCCGAGCGCGTGGCGCGCCAGCACGGGATCTCGGGGTACGTGCGCAACCTGAGCGACGGACGCGTGGAGGCGGTCGCCGCCGGACCGCCGGAACGGCTCCGGCCGTTCATCGAACGGCTGCGGATGGGGCCCGCCGGAGCGAAGGTGGACGTCGTCGAGACCCAGGAGATCGACGCCGGCGACGACCTGAGGGGCTTCGACATCCGGTTCTAGGGCCGGCCGCCCGGGTCGCGCCGAGGAGGGACCTTGGACCTGCGTCGCTACATCCGGGACGTCCCTGATTTCCCGAAGCGGGGGATCGTCTTCAAGGACATCACCCCGCTGCTGCAGAGCCCGGGCGCCTTCCGCTCGGCGGTGGACGAGCTGGCCGGCCGCTTCCGCGACCACCGGGTGTCGAGAGTCATCGGGATCGAGTCCCGGGGCTATATCTTCGCGCCGGCCGTGGCGTTGAGCCTGGACGCCGGCTTCGTGCCGGTCCGCAAGCCGGGGAAGCTCCCCCGGGAGACGGTCGCGGAGGAGTACTCGCTCGAGTACGGGACCGATCGCCTGGAGGTGCACGCCGACGCGCTCGCGGCGGGCGACCGGGTGCTGATCGTCGACGATCTCCTCGCCACCGGAGGCACCGCCGCGGCCGCCCGCCGGCTCGCCGAGCGCCTCGGGGCCGAGGTCGTGGCGGCCGGCTTCGTCGTCGAGCTCGAGTTCCTCGAGGGGCGCTCCCGCCTGCGGGACCTGGAGGTGGTGAGCCTGGTCCAGTACTGACCCGGATCGCCCCGCCTCGCGGGCCTGCTCCCCGCGTCGCCGGTCGTCGGGGGCGCGATCGTGCCGGCCGCACCCGGGCCCCGCGGGTCGGCGGCCGCCTCCGCCGCCACGCCGTCGCGCCAGCGCACCGCGTGGACCTCGCCCACCCGCCGCGATGTCTCCCGGATCGCGTGGCCCATCCTCTCCAGCGCGCTTCGGACCTCCGGCCCGAATGCTCCTCGCTCGATGACGATCACGTCCGGGAACCACTGGTGGTGGAAGCGTGGGCGCGCCACGGCCTCGTCGAGCGGCTCGCCGTCGACGATGAGGCGCAGCAGGACCTGGGCCGTGGCCGTGGGGATGCGGGAGCCCCCGCGAGACCCCACCGCGATGGCCTCCCCCTCGCGCCAGGCGATCGCGGGGGTCATCGACGACAGCATTCGCGCCCCGGGGCGCACCGCGTTGGCCTCCCCCTGGATCAGCTCGAACATGTTCGGCCGCCCGGGCGCGGTCGTGAAGTCGTCCATCTCGTTGTTGAGCAGGAACCCGGCCCCCGGCACCTGCAGGTAGCAGCCGAACCACCCGTTGAGCGTTGTGGTCAGCGACACCAGCCCTCCCGCCCCGTCCACGACCGAGAGGTGGGTCGTCTGCCCGGCCCCCTCGGCGGCCCCATCCGGCCAGGGCCGGACATCCTCGGAAGCGGTAGCCCGCCCGGGGTCGATCGCGCGCGCGCGGCGGGACAGCCGGCGAGGGTCGAGCAGCTGCGCGGGCGTCGCGCCGGTCGTCCCGGGATCGCCCAGGATGAACCGGTCGGCGTAGGAGCGACGCCAGGTCTCGATCAGAAGGTGGGCGCGTGCCACGCCGTCCCGGGGGAGCGCCGGCCAGCCGAGCAGCTCGAGGGTCCTCAGCGTCTGGCCCAGGACGATCCCGCCCGAAGAGGGGAGGGGCATTGAGACGAACTGCCACCCGAAGGCGCCGAAGCGCAGCGGCTCCCTCCAGGCGGGCCGATAGGCGGCGAGGTCCGCGGCGGTCAGGATCCCGCCGTGCCTCGCCGAGGCCCGCGCGACGGCCGCGGCCACGGCGCCCCGGGTGATCGCCTCGGGTCCGCTCTCGGCGTAGGCGGCGAGCGTGCGCGCCAGCTCCGGAAGGCGCATCGTCTGTCCGGCCTCCGGCGGCTGCCCGCCGGGGAGCCACACGGCGGCGGTCTCCGGGAAGCGGGAGATCTTCTCGCGCGCCCGCTCGAGCGCCTGGTGAAGGCGCTCCGAGACCCGAAAGCCGTCGCGCGCCAGGCGCACCGCCGGCTCCACGACCCGTGGCCAGGGAAGGCGGCCGTAGCGGCGGTGCAGCTCGTGCAGGCCGGCCGGCGATCCGGGGACGCCCGCCGCGAGCGGGCCGATCCGCGACGCGTCGGGGATCGGCTCCCCGCCGGGCCCGAGGAACATGTCCGGGCGTGCCGCGGACGGCGCGGTCTCGCGGAAATCGAGCGCGGCGGTCTGGTCGCCGAACTTGACGACGGCGAACCCGCCGCCCCCGAGGTTGCCCGCCTGCGGGTGGACCACCGCCAGCGCCAGCGCCGCGGCCACCGCGGCGTCCGCGGCGTTGCCGCCGGCGCGCAGGACCGCGAGGCCCACCTCGGTCGCCGACGCCTCCGCCGAGGCCACGGCGCCGCCGCCCGCGGCGGCGACGGCTCGTTCCGCGACCGGCTCGCGGACGCAGGCGCTCAGGGCGCCGACGAGCAGGAACACCGGAGCCGCGATCCCGAGCCCCCGACGTCGTCTCACAGCGACCCTCCACGGAGCGCGCAGTGTGCCACACAGGGCCGCGCCTCCGCCACTGTGGCTGTGCGCCGCCTCCCCGGTGGGTATCGCTGCTGCGGTGAGCCTGCCCGGTGCCGCGAGCCTGGCCCGTCGCGCCGTCTGTCGGGCCTTTGGCTCGCGACCTGGTATATCATTGGCCGGAGGCCCGACGGCGGGGCGAGTGCGCGGGCTTCTTACGGAATGGGCCTGTAGCTCAGATGGATAGAGCAGCGGATTCCTAATCCGCGGGCCGGAGGTTCGAGTCCTCTCAGGCCCACCACCTGAATCCGCCGCGGGCGCAGCGGCTCGGGAGGCGGGAGAACCTTGAAGAAGAGCGAGCGACACCAGATCAAGCGGAACGACCTGGCCACCGTGCTCGAGGGTGCGGTGTCCTTCTTCGAGGAGCACCGCCGGGCGGTCCTGGTGGCGGCGGCGGCGGTCGTGATCGCGGCGATCTCCGCGCTGGCCGTGACGCACCGGCTGCGGTCCAGGCAGGAGGAGGCCTCGGTCCGCCTGGCCGAACTCATCCGGATGCGCCGCGCGCCGATCGCCTTGTCTCTCGATCCGCAGCAGCGGCCCGTCCCGGGGCTGCCGACCTTCGCGACCGTGCGGGAGCGGGATCTGCGGGTGATCGAGCTGGCGGACGCCATCCTGGAGGAGTACGGGTCGACGCGGGCGGCTCCGAAGGCCCTTTACTACCGGTCGATCGCCCTCGCGGATCTGGAGAGGTACGAGGAGGCGGTGGCGTCCTGGGACCGCTTCCTCCGCGAGCATCCGCGCGACTTCCTGGCGCCGCTCGCGCGCTACAACCTGGGGCGGGTGCTCGAGGCGCAGGGAAGCCCCGGCGAGGCGCTGCTGCACTACCAGGCGCTGGCGGATGACGCCCGCGCCGGGCTGTTCCCGACCGAGGAAGGGCTCCTGGGGATCGCCCGATGCCAGGAGGCCCTGGGCGAGCGGGAGGCGGCGCTAGAGACGTACCGCCGGGTGCTGGACGAGTTCCCGGGCTCCGAGTACCAAGTCGAGGCCCGGCGCAAGGTGGACGAGCTCTCCTGAGAAGCTCCATGCGCCGCTACGTCAACATGGCGAAGAGCGGTCGGATGGCTGCCCACCGCAGGACGGTTCCCAGGCTGGCAGGGCGCGTTCCGCTCCCGGCGGCGCGCTCGGGGCGGACGTGGCCGAAGCGGGCGCAGAGCGCGCGGGCCGGAGCAGGGAAGCGCCGCCGCTGATCGGGGTGCAGGCCTCCCGCCGGGGCGGTCGGCCCGGTCGGTCCTAGAAGGGGATGTCGTCCTCGGCCGGGGGGGCCTCTGGGGCCGTCTCCTGCGACTCCGCGCCCCGCTCGACGCGCGGCTCGGTCGGGCCGCCGGGACGTCCGAGCATCAGGACGCGGTTGGCGCGGATCTCGGTGGTCGTCCTCTTGTTCCCCTCGCGATCGTCCCACTGCCTCGTCTGCAGCGACCCCTCCACGTAGACCTGCTTGCCCTTGGAGAGGTGCTCCTTGACGATCTCCGCCTGCTTGCCCCAGACGACGATGCGGTGCCACTCGGTGCGCTCCTGCCGCTCGCCGGATCGGTCGGTCCACACCTCGTTGGTGGCCAGGGTGAAGTTGGCTACGGCGGTCCCGTTCTGGGTGTAGCGCACCTCGGGATCGCGGCCGAGATTGCCGATGAGGATGACCTTGTTGAGACTGGCCATGACTGACCCCCTCTGTCTGCGATCGGTTCTCCGCCGCTAGCCTACCACAACTCTCCTCGCCGCGCCCTGTTGCAAGCGCGTCTCGCGGCCGCGTAGAATCGCGGGCTCGCGGCGGATCCGGGGGAGGCGCCTCGACATGGACAAGGACCGCGGGCTCGTCCGCGCGGCCGGAGCGATGAGCATCATGACGATGCTCAGCCGCGTCGCCGGCTACGCGCGCGACTTCCTGCAGGCCTCCCTGCTCGGTGCGGGGCTGTCCTCCGACGCCTTCGTCATCGCCTTCCGCATCCCCAACATGCTCCGGCGGCTGGTCGGGGAGGGAGCGCTCACCTCGGCCTTCGTGCCGACCTTCGCCCGCTACATGAAGGACGACGACCGCCGCGCGATGTGGCGGTTCGCCACCTCGGTCTTCTACGCGCTGAGCCTGCTCCTGGTGGCGATCGTGGTGCTCGGGGTGGCGCTCTCGCCCCTGCTGGTGAAGCTCCTGGCATGGGGCTACAGCGCGGACCCCGCCAAGTTCGATCTCACGGTCCACCTCAACCGGTGGATGTTCCCGTACATCTTCCTGATCTCTCTGGCCGCGCTCGCCTCGGCGATCCTCAACTGCTTCGACCGGTTCGCGCTGCCGGCGTTCACGCCCCTGCTCCTCAACCTGTCGATCATCGGCTGCGCGCTGGCGTTCGCCGACCGCTTCGAGGACCCGGCGTACGCGTTCGCCGTCGGGGTCATCGCGGGCGGCACGCTGCAGCTCGTCGTCCAGCTCCCGCCGCTGCTGCGCCGTGGGTTCAGCCTGCGCCCGCCCCGCCCGTTCGACCTGGAGGGCCTGAAGGAGGTCGGTCGGCTCATGCTGCCGCGCCTGTTCGGTGCCGGGATCACCCAGATCAACCTGGTGGTCGATTCGCAGTTCGCCGCCTGGCTGCGGAGCGGCAGCGTGTCTTTCCTGTACTACTCCATCCGCGTGACCGAGCTGACGCTCGGGGTGTTCGCGATCAGCCTGTCGACCGTCATCCTGCCGCGGCTGTCGCGCGCCGTGGTCGCCGGTGATCGGGAGGAGGTGATCGGGACGCTCGGCACGGCGGTGCGCCTGCTGGTGTTCGTCACCATCCCGGCCACCCTCGGGCTGTGGGTGCTCAAGGCGCCGATCATCCACGTCCTGTTCGAGCGCGACCGCTTCACGGGCGACGACACGCTGCTCACCTCCAGCGCCCTCGGCTGGTACGGGCTGGGGCTGCTGCCGATGGCCGCGGTCAGCGTCCTGGCCACCGGGTTCTACGCGCGGCGCGACACCCGGACCCCGGTGCTGGTGGCGCTGCTGACCTTCGTCGTGCACCTGGGCCTCAACTTCGCGCTCATCGGGCCGATGCGGCACGACGGGATCGCCCTGTCCACCTCGGCCTCCGCGCTCGTGAACGCGGCGCTGCTCGCGTGGATCCTGCGTCGCCGCACCGGCGAGTTCCTCACCGGCGAGGTGCTCCGCTCCGCGGCGCGCGCCTCGGTCGCGGGTGCGGTGATGGCCGCCGCCCTGCTAGTGGTCCGCGGCCGCTACGATATCCTCGCCCTGCCCGGTATCTGGTCGAAGGTGCTGGTCCTCGCGGGACTGGTGGCCGGAGGCGCCGGGCTCTACCTGGGCACGTCGTGGGCGCTGGGGGGCCGCGAGGTGCGCCTGATCGGCTCGGGCCTGAGGCGGCGATGAGGATCGTGGCGCAGAGAGTGTCGCGCGCCGAGGTGCGGGTCGGCGCCGAGGTGGTCGGGCGGATCGGCCGAGGGTTATTGCTCCTGGTGGCGTTCGAGAGGGGCGACCGCGAGGCCGACCTTGACTGGTTTTCCGACAAGGTGCTACAAATGCGCATCTTCGAGGACAGCGCGGGCAAGATGAACCTCTCCGCCCTCGACGTGGGAGCGGAGATCCTGGTGGTCTCCCAGTTCACCCTGGCCGGCGATCTGAGCCGCGGGCGGCGCCCGGGGTTCGAGCGGGCGGCGCCCCCGTCGGCGGCGGAAGCGCTGTACCGCGCCTTCATCGGGCGGCTGTCGAGGAGCCCCTTGCGGATCGCGACCGGCCGGTTCCGCGAGCTGATGGACGTGGACCTGGTCAACTACGGCCCGGTGACCTTGATCCTGGAGGGCCGGGGACGATGAGGGCCGCCCCGCTGGTCGAGGATTTCCTCCACTACCTCACGGTCGAGCGGGGCCTGGCCCGGAACACGGTCGTCTCCTACGGCCACGATCTCGCCAAGTTCACGCGCTTCCTGGAGGGCAAGGTGCGGACCCCGCGCCAGGTGCGCTACGGCGAGATCAACGAGTTCTCCCGCCGGCTCGGGGTGCAGGGGCTGTCGGCCAGGTCCGTAGCGCGCGCCCTGAACGCGGTGCGGATGTTCTACCGCTACCTCGTGATGGAGAAGATCGTCCCGGAGGATCCGACGGCCGAGGTGCGCTCGCCGCGCACCTGGAAGACGCTGCCGCGGTTCCTCACCCTGGAGGAGGTCGACCGGCTGCTCGCCGCGCCCGACCCCTCGTCGCCGCTCGGCCTGCGGGACACGGCGATGGTCGAGCTGCTGTACGCGACGGGACTGCGGGTGTCGGAGCTGATGTCGCTGCGCGTCCGCGAGGTGAACTTCGACGTCGGCTACCTGACCTGCGTCGGCAAGGGGCGCAAGGAGCGTCTGGTCCCGATGGGCCGGAAGGCGACCGAGGCGGTCCGGGCCTACCTGCGCGCCGGCCGCCCGGCGCTCGCGCGGGGCCCCGGATCCCCGGTCCTGTTCCTCAACAACCGCGGGCGGCCGCTGACGCGCCAGGGGTTCTGGAAGATCCTCAAGACGTACGGCCGCTCGATCGGCCTGCGCGGCAGGCTCAGCCCCCACGTGCTGCGCCACTCGTTCGCCACCCACCTGCTCGAGCGCGGCGCCGATCTCCGTTCGGTGCAGCTGATGCTCGGACACGCGGACATCTCGACCACCCAGATCTACACCCACATCAACCGCGAGCGGCTGAAGAGGATCTATCGCGACTTCCACCCCCGCGCCTGAGGCGCGGCCGCGCGCGCTCGCTTGACAGCACCAGGGGCGGGTGTGCTTGACTACGGCGCATGGCGGTCGAGGACGAGGACTTCGAGAAGCCGCTCAGGGAGCTGGAACAGAAGATCGAGGAGGTGTCGGGCGTCCCGGGCGGGGAGGACCGCGCCGAGGAGATCGCCCGTCTGACCCGGCGCCTGGAGGCGCTGCGGCAGGAGATCTACGCCAACCTGACCCCGTGGCAACGGACCCTGGTGGCCCGCCATCCCAAGCGTCCCTACACGCTGGATTACATCAACCTCCTGTTCACCGATTTCGTCGAGACGCACGGGGACCGCAAGTATTCGGACGACCCGGCCATCGTCGCCGGGTTCGCCTGCTACAAGGGCGACCCCGTGGCGGTCATCGGCCACCAGAAGGGCCGCGACACGCGCGAGAAGGTGCGACGCAACTTCGGGATGCCGCGCCCGGAGGGCTACCGGAAGGCGATGCGCATCATGGCTCTGGCCGAGAAGTTCGGCAGACCGCTGTTCACCTTCATAGACACGCCGGGTGCCTACCCCGGCCGGGGAGCGGAGGAGCGCGGGCAGGCCGAGGCGATCGCCAGCAGCCTGCGGCTGATGGCGCGCCTGAGGATCCCGGTCGTCGTGACGATCACCGGGGAGGGGGGAAGCGGCGGCGCCCTGGCGATCGCCGTCGGCGACCGGGTGCTCATGCTGGAGCACGCGGTCTACTCGGTGATCAGCCCGGAAGGGTGCGCGGCGATCCTGTGGGCCGACCAGGGACGGGCGAAGGAGGCGGCGCGCAGCATGCGGATCACCGCGGTCGACCTAAAGGAGCTAGGGGTCATCGACGAGATCGTGCCCGAGCCCTCCGGCGGGGCGCAGGTCGACCACGCTCGGCAGGCCGCGATCCTCGACGAGTTCCTGGCCGCGAGGCTGGAGGAGATGAGCCCGCTCCCCGCCGACGAGCGGCTCGAGGCCCGCTACCAGAAGTTCCGGCGGATGGGCTCCTTCGGGCAGACGAAGTTCTTCTGACGGCTCGCTTCGCCTCCGCCCAGAGGGCCTCCATCCGGCCGCGGTTCCGTGGAGACGGCGACAGCCCCCGCTCGCGCAGCCGCTCCTCCACGTGCCGGAAGCGCTGCACGAACTTGCGGTTCGCGCGCTGCAGGGCCGCCTCCGGATCCACCTCCAGGTGTCGCGCCAGGTTGGCGACCGTGAACAGGAGATCGCCGATCTCGTCCTCGATGCCGCCCGTCCGCCCCGACCGCAGGGCGTCCCTCAGCTCCGCAACCTCCTCCTCGACCTTCCGCAGCACCCCCCGGTGATCCGACCAGTCGAAGCCGCAGCGCGCCGCCTTGGAGGAGATGCGCAGGGCCTTGAGAAGGGCGGGCAGGGTCGGGGGCACGCCGGCGAGGATCGAGCCGTCGCGCTTCGCCTTCCTCTCGACGGCCTTGATCCGCTCCCATTGCTCCAGGACCTGGCGGACCGTCGAGAGCCGGCCGCGGCCGAAGACGTGCGGATGGCGGCGCGTGATCTTGTCGCCGATGTCCCGGATCACGTCGTCGAGGTCGAAGTGTCCACGCTCCTCGGCGATGCGCGCCTGGAAGACGATCTGGAACAGCAGGTCACCCAGCTCCTCGCGCAGGGCCGCGGGCGAGCCGCTGGCGATCGCCTCGAGCACCTCGTAGGTCTCCTCCAGCAGATAGGTGCCGAGCATCTCGAGGGTCTGCTCGCGATCCCAGGGGCATCCCCCGGGCCCGCGCAGGCGGTCCATGATCCCCTTGAGCCGTTCGATCCCGGACGTGGCGGGGCCTCCTCTCCGGCGGTGCGTATCGACGAGCCGGCATGATACGGCCGCAGCGGGCGCCGGCGCAACGTCGGCGCGTCTTGTTCGGTCGGGTGCCGTGATGCTATGCTCCGCGCGAGCTTCTCCGCGGACGCGGGCCGCGACCGGTGCCATATGAGCGAGAAGAGGGACAGGGCCGATACGCGCGGGCCGATCCGGGTCGTCGATCGCCGCCCGTTTACGGCCGAGGGGGCCCCGCGGACCCCCGACGACGCGGGCGAGGGCGAGGCTTGGACGGCGCCGACCCCGCCGACCGGCCCGGGGGACCGGGGGGGCGGCGCGGCCGGCGCCGCGGACGCCGAGGGTGCTCCCACCGGTCGGGAGGAGCAGCTGGCCTCGGCGCGCTTCAGGAACCTGATCCTGAACCTGGCCGCGACGGCCGCGGTCAGCCTCGGCGAGATCCCCAACCCGCAGACCCGAACGAGCGAGATCGACCTGGAAGGCGCCCAGCAGGTGATCGATCTGCTGGAGGCATTGCGCCTCAAGACGCGCGGCAACCGGACGGCGGAGGAGACGGGGCTGCTCGATCGCCTCATCCACGATCTTCAGCTGCAGTTCGTCACTGTGAAGTCGAAGACGCCCAGGCCGTCGTGAGCCCTCCGGCCGCGCCGCGAGCCGTCCCGGGCACCGCCCCATGACGCCGATGAGCCCACGTCGCCTGCCGGCCATCCTCCTGTCGCTGTCGTTTCTGGCCCCACCCGCCGCCGGCCAGGAGCCGGAGATCATCCACCTCGACCCGAACCAGCCGCTCCTCGAGGAGCCGCCGGCTCCGGGACCTGCGGGCGGGCGTGCGCCCCGGACCGGAGCGCTTCCGGGCCCGGGGGAGGGCGTGGACGCCAGGGAGATCCTCGCCGGCCTGTGGTTCAAGCAGCGCGCGCTGCTCGAGCGCGGCGAGTCCGGGGAGGCCCGAAGACAGGCCGAGATCGCGTTGGAGTTCATGGAGCGCGAGGGCCTGCGCGCCGCGCCGGAGATCGCGGCGGCGTTCCTCGCCGACGCCCGGCGGGCACTCGTCGAGGGGGACTTCGAGCGAGCCGGGGAGTCCTTCGCCCTCGCATCCCGATTCCAGCCCAGCCTGTTCGCGGCCCACGTCGGGATGGGGATCGCCCTGTGGCGTGCCGATCGCGACGCGGGCGGCGCGGCCCGCGAGTTCTGGAGGGCGGCCGCCGGGGCGGTCACCGACCCCGCGACGCTCTATCACCTGGGCGGCAACGGGCTGCTCCTGCTCTACCTCGGCCTGGCCGCCGGGGCCGTCGCGGCGCTGCTCATCCTCGCGTTCCGGAACGTGCCCGCGCTGCTCCACGATCTGGAGGAGCGCTTCTCGGGGCGACTGCCGGAGCGGGCCGCGCGGCTCGCCGGCTGGGCCCTCGTCGCGGCGCCGCTGGCGGCGCTACTGCCGCCCGCGTGGGTCGTCGCCGCATGGGGCGTGCTGTTCTACCCGTACCTACGGGGGCGGGAGAGGGCCGTCGCGGTGGTCTCGCTGCTGCTGCTGGTCCTCGCCGCGCCCGTCGGTTGGCTCGTCGCCTGGCATTTCGGCACCGCGGCCGACCCGCGGGCGCGGGCGCTGGTCGAGGCGGTGCGCCGTGGTCCGGACCTGAGATCGGAGGGGGCGCTCAGGACGCTGATGCGCGATCACCCCGACGACGGCCTCTTCCCGTTCCTGCTTGCCGTCGCCTACAAGGCGGGCGGCCGTCTGGACGAGGCGATGGGGATGTACCGGGAGGTGATCCGCGTGGAGCCGAGGCACGCGCGGGCGATGGTCAACCTGGGGAACATCCACGCCCTGCGGCAGGAGTACGCCGTGGCGCAGCGCTATTACACTCAGGCCTCGCGTAACGATCCGTCCTTGGCCCTGGCGCACTACAACAGTCACCTCGCGCACCTGGAGACCTTCCACCTGGAGGCGGCCGACCAGGAGCTGCGGGAGGCGCGCCGGCTGGACGAGTCCCTGGTCAACGGCCTGCTCGCGCGCGCGAGCGAGGGGATGGCGAGGCGGACCCCGGTCGACGCCGTCTACAGCGCCGCGGAGATCTGGAAGCGGGTTCTGCCCCTGCGGCTCGAGGGGGCGGGCCGGGCGGAGCTGGCGCGCGCGGCCCTGGCGCCGGCCTCGGTGGCGGGGGTCGCCGGTCTGGTGGCGACGCTCATGGTGCCGGGCCTCGGCGTGGTTCCCCGCAGGCACGGCGCCCGACGCTGTCGCAGGTGCGGGCGCGCCTACTGCCGGCGGTGCCAGGTGGCGGGAAAGCACACCGACGTGTGCGCTCAGTGCACCCACCTGTTCGTGCTCCGCGACGGGCTCGCGCCGGGCGTGAAAGCGAAGAAGATGGAGGAGGTGGCCCGCTTCCGCCGCCGACACTTCTTCGGAGCCCGGACGCTGGGGCTGCTGTTCCCGGGGGGCGGCCACGTGCTGGGGGGGCGGACCCTGATGGGGACGATCCTCATGGTCCTGTGGGCCTCCGCCCTGGCCGGCCTCGCGCTGCGCGGGCGGATCCTGGTGAACCCGGAGCAGATCGCGCCGGCCGGCGGCGCGCTGGCGGCGGTCCCGGCCCTGGGTGTGGCCGTGATCGCGTGGCTGGTCGGGAACTTCTCG
Organism: Acidobacteriota bacterium; assembly: GCA_046758905.1. Classification (GTDB taxonomy): domain Bacteria; phylum Acidobacteriota; class Polarisedimenticolia; order Gp22-AA2; family Gp22-AA2; genus JBHIBC01. The sequence goes on from JBHIBC010000001.1 coordinate 22,253, forward strand.
TCCCACGAGCGGGGAAGGGGCTGACCCGGCGATGGCGCTCAAGGGAACGCTCCGAGACTTCAACCTGGCCGATATCTTCCAGCTGATCGGCATCCAGAAGAAGACCGGCGTGCTCACCCTGAGGAGCGCCCGCGAGGTGGTGACGGTCTCGTTCGTCAACGGCGACGTGGTGGCCGCGGACTCGCTGCACCGGCGGCTCGAGGATCGCCTCGGGACCGTCCTGGTGAAATCGGGACGCGTCTCCGAGGCTCAGCTCCAGGAGGCCCTCCGGATCCAGAAGAACACGCTGAAGCGGATGGGGAACATCCTGGTGGAGAACGGGTTCATCAGCGCGGAGGATCTCCGCGAGGCGCTCCAGATCCAGATCACCCAGATGGTCTACCGGCTGTTCCGCTGGCGCGACGGGGAGTACAACTTCAGCCAGGAGGAGCGGGTCGAGTACGACCGCCAGAACGTGACGCCGATGTCGGCCGAGAGCATCCTCATGGAGGGGGCGCGCATCCTCGACGAATGGCCGATGATCGAGAAGGCGCTCAAGTCGTTCTCGACCGTCTTCCGGCGCGCGTCGGTGGAGATCGCGCCGCCGGGCCAGAAGCCCTCCGAGGCCGCCGGGGAGGAGGACGCGCAGGCGGTGCGGCTCAGCGACCAGGAGCGCGCGGTCCACGCCCTGGTGGACGGAAGGAAGAGCGTCCAGGAGATCGTCGAGCGATCGACGCTGAGCGAGTTCGACACGTGCCGGATCCTGTTCGAGCTGCTCGGCCGGCAGATCATCGAGGAGGTCCCGTCGCCGGCGCAGCGGGCGACGGCGAGCGAGGCCGCCCTCGCGCCCCGGGCGGTATCGCCCGCGCTGGTGGGCCTCGGCTACCTCCTGCTGGCTCTGGCGGTCGGAGGCGCCCTCCTGTTCCGCTCGGTATCGTGGGTGGTCCGGGCGTCGGGCCCGGAGGCGCTGGTGGCGAGCGCCCTGTCGCCGCTCATGGGCGGCGACGCGGTGGAGGTCATCCGGGGAGAGGTCGGCCGAAGCCGCCTGCAGCGGGTGGATTTCGCGCTCCGGGTCTATTACCTCCTGAACCGCGGCTACCCGGTCGACCTCGGCTACCTCGTGACCTCCCACCTGCTCCACCCGGAGGCGATCCGCGACCCGTGGGGCAGACCTTTCCGGTACGAGGTCGTGCCTGACGGCTATCGCCTCTCCTTCCCCGGGCCGGACAAGTACGCCGCCAGGCCGGCGGCTCCGGCCGGTTCCGCCCAGGGGCCCGACGCCCGCCGCTAGGCGGGCTGCTCCGGGCAGGAGCATAAATGCCAATAATTCAGCGCCTTGCAAGCGTCAGGCAACTCAGATGCCGCGACCCTCTCCTCCTGCAGGGACAGCCGTCTGATGGCTTGACAATGCTATACTCAGGTCCTATATTGGCGCTTGACTAAGGCATAAGGCCCGTGCATGGAGGAATGTCTAGATGAGCAAGGTAATCGGCATCGACTTGGGGACGACCAACTCGGTCGTCGCCGTCATGGAGGGCGGCAAGCCCGCCGTCGTACCGAGCGCGGAGGGGTCGCGGACCACCCCCTCGGTGGTGGCCTTCAACGACAAGGGGGAGCTCCTCGTCGGCCAAGTCGCCAAGCGGCAGGCGATCACGAACCCCGAGAACACCATCTTCTCCATCAAGCGCTTCATGGGACGCAGGATGGAGGAGGTCAACGAGGAGATGACCATGGTGCCCTACCGGGTGGTGGCGGGCGCCGCCAACGCCGCCAAGGTCCGCATCCGCGGCAAGGATTACAGCCCCGAGCAGATCTCCGCCTACGTGCTCCAGAAGATGAAGCAGTCGGCGGAGGATTACCTCGGGGAGAAGGTCGTGCGTGCGGTGATCACGGTGCCCGCCTACTTCAACGACGCCCAGCGGCAGGCCACCAAGGACGCCGGGCGCATCGCCGGGTTCGAGGTGGAGCGCATCGTCAACGAGCCGACCGCGGCCGCCCTCGCCTACGGCCTGGACAAGAAGAAGGACGAGGTGATCGCGGTCTACGACCTCGGCGGCGGGACCTTCGACATCTCGATCCTGGAGGTGGGAGAGGGCGTCGTCGAGGTGAAGTCCACCCACGGCGACACGCACCTAGGGGGCGACAACATCGACCAGCGCATCATCGACTGGATCGTCAGCGAGTTCAAGAAGGACCAGGGGATCGACCTGTCGAAGGACCGGATGGCGCTGCAGCGCCTCAAGGAGGCGGCCGAGAAGGCGAAGTGCGAGCTGTCCACGGTCACGGAGACCGAGATCAACCTGCCGTTCATCACCGCCGACGCCGGCGGGCCCAAGCACCTGACCATGAAGCTGTCGCGGGCCCAATTCGAGCGGCTCGCGAGCGACCTGATCGAGCGCACCATGCCGCGGGTGGAGCAGGCCCTCAAGGACGCCGGGATGAAGCCCTCCGACATCAACGAGGTCGTGCTCGTCGGCGGCAGCACCCGCATCCCCAGGGTGCAGCAGCTGGTGCGCGAGTTCTTCGGGCGCGACCCGCACAAGGGCGTCAACCCGGACGAGGTGGTGGCCATCGGAGCGGCGGTGCAGGCCGGCGTTCTGGGCGGCGAGGTCAAGGACCTCCTGCTGCTCGACGTGACCCCGCTGTCCCTGGGGATCGAGACCCTCGGGGGCGTGATGACGCGCCTCATCGACCGGAACACCACCATCCCGACGCGCAAGAGCGAGATCTTCTCCACCGCCACGGACAGTCAGACCAGCGTCGAGGTGCACGTGCTGCAGGGCGAGCGTGAGATGGCCAAGGACAACCGCACCCTCGGCCGCTTCCACCTCGTCGGGATCCCGCCGGCCCCCCGCGGGGTGCCGCAGATCGAGGTGACCTTCGACATCGACGCGAACGGCATCCTGAACGTGTCGGCCAAGGACATGGCCACCAGCAAGGAGCAGAAGATCACCATCAGCGGCACCGGGACGCTGACCAAGGAGGAGATCGAGCGGATGGTGAAGGAGGCCGAGTCCCACGCGGAGGAGGACGCGAGGCGCCGCGAGGTCGTGGAGGCGCGCAACCTGGCGGACGTGCGCGCCTACCAGATCGAGAAACTGCTCGACGAGAACCGCGAGAAGGTGTCGCCCGAGGACGATCGCGCCGTCCGCGCCGCGATCGAGGATCTCCGCAAGGTGATGGCGGACGGGACCAAGGAGCAGATCGAGGAGGCGGTGCAGCGGCTCGAGAAGGAATCGCACCGCATCGCCTCCACCCTCTACCAGAAGGCCAGCGCGGCCGCAGGGGGCGCCGGCGGCGGCCCGGCCGGCGCCGGGCCCGGCGGCCCGGGAGGGTCGTCCTCCGCCGGGAAGGAGGGTGAGGTCATCGACGCCGAGGTCATGGACGTGGAGGATCCCAAGAAATGAGCCCCCCGAGCGCCCGCCGCCAGCGATCGCCGCTCTCCTGGGATCCCCTGCGCGACCTGCTCTCGCTCAAGGACCGCCTGAACCGGCTGTTCGAGAACCTCCTCCGGAGGGGCGATTTCGAGGGCGCCGAGATCACCGGATGGGTTCCGGCGGCCGACCTGAGGGAGCATGACGAGGCGTTCGTGCTGACGGTCGAGCTTCCCGGGGTCCGCGGGGAGGAGCTGCGCATCCGGGTCGACCGCGGACTGGTCACCCTGGAGGGTGCGAAGGCGCCGGACGCGGAGGCGCGCGAGGCGGACCACCTGCGGGTGGAGCGGACCCACGGTCCCTTCGCGCGGACCTTCACGCTGCCCACCCCGGTGGACGAGTCGCGCGTGACGGCCCGCCTGCGCCTCGGGGTTCTGGAGGTCCTGCTTCCCAAGTCGAGGCAGGCGCGGTCTCGACCGGTCAGCGTGAAGGTCTCCTAGTGGGGCGATGAACTACTACGACGTGCTCGGGGTGGGTCGCACGGCCCGCCCCGCGGAGATCAAGCGCGCCTACCGCAAACTGGCGCGGAAGTACCACCCGGACCTGAACCCGGGCGACCGGGTGGCCGAGGAGCGCTTCAAGCGGGCGACGGAGGCGTACGAGACGCTGATCGACTCGAAGCGGCGCCGAGCCTACGATCTGCGCCTCGAGATGGGCGGCGTGCCGTTCTCGGAGGGCTTCTCGGCGGGCGATTTCGAGTCAGCGTTCGACCTAGGCGATCTCGGCGGGCCGGGCGGATTCTCCTCCTTCTTCGCCGATTTCTTCGCCGGGCGGGGCGGGGAGCCCGAGCGGCGCGGCGGGGCGCGCCGCGGCGAGGACCTCACCCACTCCGTGCGCGTCTCCTTCTTCGACGCGCTGCGCGGCCTGACGACCGACCTGACGATCGACGCCGAGTCGGCCTGTCCGCGCTGCAACGGCGCCGGGACCGTGCCCTCCCGGATCCGCCGTCCCTGTCCCGATTGCGCCGGGACCGGGCGCGTCAGCCACGTCTCCGGGCTGTTGCGCTTCGCATCGACGTGCCGCCGGTGCGGCGGCGAGGGTTCGCTCGGCACCGAGGGGTGCGCCAACTGCCGCGGCAGCGGCGTGCTGACCCGGCGCGACACCATCCGGGTCCACATCCCGGCGGGGGTCGACAACGGGTCGCGGGTGCGCGTGCCGGGCCGGGGTCGGGCGGGACGCAACGGCGGCCCTCCGGGGGATCTCTACATCATCACCAGCGTGGAGCCGCACCCGTTCTTCAAGAGGATCGGTGATAATATCTTCTGCACCGTGCCGATCACGGTGAGCGAGGCGGCGCTGGGCGCGCGACTCGAGGTCCCCACGGTCGACGGGAAGTCCGGGATTCGGGTCCCTCCGGGCACTCAGAGCGGTCAGAAGTTCAGGATACGCGGCAAAGGCGCGCCCTCGCTCCGCGGCAGCGGCCGCGGCGATCAGTACGTCGAGGTGCGCGTCGCCACTCCGTCCGCCGTGGACGAGCGGACCCGGCGCCTGCTCAGGGAGCTGGGCGTGCTGAATCCCGGGGAGGAGATACGCCGCGGCATCCCGGTGTGAAGGTCCCCGGGGGCGAGGAGGTCGGGGATGGCCCGCAGGAAGGGCGGAGCCTACTACATGATCAGCGTCGTCGCGAAGCAGTTCGAGGTCCACCCGCAGACGCTGAGGCTTTACGAGCGCGAGGGGCTCCTCAAGCCGTCGCGCACCCAGGGCAACACCCGGCTCTACTCCGACAAGGATCTCGAGACGCTGTCGTTCATTCTCAGCCTGACCCGCGACCTCGGGGTGAACCTCGCCGGCGTCGAGATCATCATGAACATGCGCCGCAGGATGGAGTCGATGCAGGCCGAGCTCGACCGGTTCGTCGCCGGCCTGAAGGAGGAGCTCAAGAGCCGCCAGCGGGGCGAGGCGCAGGCGGCGTCGCAGGCCCTGGTCCGGGTCGGCCGTCCGGGGCGGATCGTCAAGGTTCAGAAGGGGTGATGGGTGGAGCAGGAACGGTCCTCTGGAAGGAAGACCTCGTCCTCTTCGGAGACCCTGAAGAAATACCTCCAGGAGATCTCGAAGCTGCCCCGGATCACGGCCGACGACGAGAAGGTCCTCGGGGAGCGGATCCAGAAGGGCGACCGGGCGGCGCTGCGGAAGCTGGTCGAGGCCAATCTCCGCTTCGTCGTCAGTTTCGCGAAGAAGTACCGCAACTGCGGCCTGTCGTTTCTGGATCTCATCAATGAGGGCAACATCGGCCTGATCGAGGCCGCCAAGCGCTTCAACCCGCAGAAGAACGTCAAGTTCATCACCTACGCAGTCTGGTGGGTGCGACAGGCGATCATCCACGCCCTGTCGGATCAGAGCGGCGCCTTCCGCCTGCCCCAGAAGCAGGCCAATCTCCTGTATCGGATCGGCCGCACCATCTCCCAGCTGACGCTGGACCTGGAGCGCCACCCGACCGCCGAGGAGATCGCGCGCAAGCTCGACGTCCAGGTGGAGGAGGTGGTGAGCCTGCTGCAGGTCGCCGACGAGAACGTGTCCCTGTCGACCGTGATCGACGAGGAGCACGAGTTCCACCTCTCCGACAAGCTCGAGCAGGACGTGATCCCCGCGGCCGACGTGGCGCTCCTGAAGTCCTCGCTGAAGGATCACCTGTACGCCTGTCTGGACGAGCTGGATCCCAAGGAGCAGAAGGTCCTCAGGCTGCGGTTCGGCCTGGAGGAGGACGAGCCCAAGACCCTGAAGGAGATCGGCGAGATGATGGGGCTGTCGCGGGAGCGCATCCGGCAGATCGAGGCCCAGGCCCTCGAGAAGCTGAACCGCTCTCAGAAGTGCCAGCAGCTCCAAGGTTACCTGAACTGAGGTCCGGAGGCACTCACCCAGATGAGCGACGCCCGATCCCCCACCTGCGACCGCTGCGGCGGCACCGGGTTCATCATCCTGGAGGGCGACGGAGTGAGCCGGGCCCGCCCGTGCGGCTGCAGGCGTCGACCGGGAGAGCCCGCGGGGGCGCAGGCCCTGCTGGAGATCGCCCGCGTGCCGCCCCGTTACCGGGAGTGCGAGTTCGAGAACTTCGACGCCTACGGCCGGAGCGCCTTCTCGCTGGCCGCCGCCAAGTCGGTGGCGGCGCGCTACGTGGAGGAGTATCCACTGAACGACAGCGGGCTCCTGTTCATGGGGCCGCCCGGGGTGGGCAAGACCCACATCGCCGTCGCGACGCTGCGGCGGCTCATGCTCGAGAAGGGTGTGCCGTGCCTGTTCTGTGACGTCCAGGACCTGCTCCGGCAGCTGCAGGCGACCTTCGACCGCCAGTCGGGGATGAGCCAGCTCGAGCTGTTGCAGCCGGTGCTGTCGATCGAGGTGGTGCTGCTCGACGATTTGGGCGGACGGCAGTTCAGCCCCTGGCTCGAGGAGACCCTGGCGCACATCGTTACGACCCGGTACAACGAGAGGAAGGCCACCCTGGTCACGACGAACTACCTCGACCGGCCGGGGGAGGCGAGGACGCCGACGCTCGGGGACCGCATCGGCCCGCGCGTGCGCTCCCGCCTGCACGAGATGTGCCATCTGGTCCTGATCGAGGCGCCCGACTTCAGGATGGAGGTGAAGCGGGCCGACCACTATCCCGTCCCCACGAGGACCCCGCCCCGGACGGAGGGCCAGCCATGAAAGGCAGGACGTACGACGCGGTCATCGTGGCGGGCGCGCGCACGCCGATGGCGGAATACAACACGCACTTCCGCGACATCTCGGAGACCGAGCTGGGCGGGATCGCGGCCCGCGCGGCCCTGGCCCGATCCGGGATCGACCCGGGCCGGGTGGACCACGTGGTGTTCGGGAACGCCGTCCAGACCAGCGCCAACGCCTGCTACGGCGCCCGGCACGTCGGGCTGAAGGCCGGCCTGCCGGAGAGGGTGCCGGCCCTGACGGTCAACCGGCTGTGCGGGTCCGGGCTGCAGGCCATCGTGACGGCGGCTCAGTGGATCGCCCTCGGCGAGGCGGAGGCGGTCCTCGCCGGCGGCATGGAGAACATGACCCAGTCGCCGCACGTGGCGCGTGGACTGCGCTCGGGACGCAGGATGGGACACCTGGCTCTGGAGGACAGCCTGGTGGCCGCCCTGCTGGACGCGCAGTGCGGCTTCTCGATGTCCCAGACGGCGGAGAACCTGGCGCGGGAGCGGGGCGTGTCGCGGGAGGACGCGGACCGGTTCGCGCTGCGCAGCCAGCGCGCCGCCGAGGCCGCCTGGCGCGCCGGGAAGCACGGGGAGGAGATCGTGCCCGTCACGGTGCGCGAGCGGGGGGAGGAGATCGTGGTCGACGCGGACAACCATCGCCGCCCGGACACCACTCTGGAGGAGCTGGCGAGGCTGCCGGCCGCCTTCGGCGGGAGCGGCCACGTGACGGCCGGCAACGCCTCGGGGATCGTGGACGGGGCGGCGGCGGTGATGGTGGTCTCGCCGGCCCTCGCGCGCAGCCTGGGCGCGCGCCCCCTGGGAAGGGTGGTGGCGCACGCGGAGTCGGGCGTTCCCCCGCGGATCATGGGGATCGGGCCGGTGCCCAGCATCCGCGCCGCCCTACAGACCGCGGGCCTGTCGCTCCGGGAGATCGATCTGTTCGAGATCAACGAGGCGTTCGCGGCCCAGTACGTCGCGGTCGAGAAGGAGCTGGGGCTGGATCGGGAGCGCGTCAACGTCAACGGCGGCGCCGTGGCGCTCGGCCACCCGCTCGGCGCCACCGGCACGCGGCTGGCCCTCACCCTCCTGCTCGAGCTGCGGCGGCGCGGGGGGCGGTACGGCGTCGCCAGCGCCTGCATCGGGGGCGGTCAGGGGATCGCCGTCGTGGTCGAGGCCGCGTCCGACGGCGCCGGCGCGCAGGTCGGCCGCCGCGGGACGTCGTCGAGTCGATAGGGAGGTTCGGGCGATGGAGATCCGGAAGGTCGGCGTTCTCGGCTGTGGGCTGATGGGATCGGGGATCGCGCAGGTCGCAGCCCAGTCGGGGTTCCCCGCGGTCGTCGTGGAGGTGTCGAGCGAGGCGCTCGACGCGGGGATGAAGCGGATCGACGGCTTCCTGGCAGCCGGGGTCAGGAAGGGCAAGGTCCGGCCCGAGGAGAGGGAGGCGACGCTCGGCCGCCTGAAGGGCTCCACCGATCTCGAGTCGGTCGCGGACTGCGACCTGATCGTGGAGGCGGTGGTGGAGAACCTCGATCTCAAGAAGGAGACCTTCGGCCGCCTGGACGGGATCGCGAAGCGGGAGGCGATCTTCGCGAGCAACACCTCCTCGCTGTCGATCACCGAGATGGCGGCCTGCACGCGCCGTCCGGGGCGGTTCCTGGGGCTTCATTTCTTCAATCCGGTGCCGCTGATGAAGCTGGTCGAGGTGGCCCGCACGGCGCTCACCGAGGAGGCGATCGAGGAGGCGGTCGTCGACTTCACGCGGAGGCTGGGGAAGACGCCGATCCGCACCACGGACCGAACCGGGTTCATCGTCAACCGTCTCCTGGTGCCGTACATCCTGGACGCCATCCGGGGGCTCGAGGAGGGGATCGGCTCGATCGCCGACATCGACCAGGGCATGAAGCTCGGCTGCGGGCATCCGATGGGCCCCCTGACGCTGCTCGACCTGGTCGGCATCGACACGACCTATTTCATCGCCAACATCATGTTCGAGGAGTTCCGCGAGCGGCGGTTCGCCCCGCCGCCCCTCATGAAGAGGATGGTGGCGGCCGGGTTCCACGGACGGAAGACAGGCCGGGGCTTCTACGACTACAGCGTCGACCCGCCGCGCCCGAACGACTTTCTCGCCTCCCGCTGAGCGGAGCCCGCGGGTGAAGGAGCCGGACAGATGACCACGCCCAGCCGAGTCCTGTACGATGTCAGTGACCGTGTCGCGCGCCTGACGCTCAATCGTCCGGAGAAGCTCAACGTTCTGGACAGGGCGACGATGCAGGAGATCGACCGCGCCGTGGCCCGGGCCGGGGAGGACCCGGAGGTGGGCGTCCTGATCGTGACCGGGACGGGGGACAAGGCGTTCGCCGCCGGGGCCGACGTGCAGGAGCTGGCCTCGCAGGACCCGGTCGAGGGCGCGGCCTTCTCGCGCGCCGGACAGGCGGTCCTCGGGCGCCTCGAGAGGCTCGGCAAGCCCAGCATCGCCGCCATCAACGGGTACGCCCTCGGCGGCGGTCTGGAGCTGGCCATGGCGTGCACCATCCGGGTCGCCTCCGAGACGGCGCGACTGGGCCTTCCCGAGACGACCCTGGCGATCATCCCGGGGTACGGCGGCACGCAGCGTCTCAGCCGGCTGGTGGGGCGCGGCCGCGCCCTCGAGATGGTCCTGACCGGCGAGGCGATCGACGCCCGGGAGGCGCACCGCATCGGGCTGGTCGGCCGGGTCGTCCCGGCGGCCGAGCTGCGGCCGACGGTGGAGAGCCTGGCCCGGACCCTGCTCTCGCGCGGGCCGGTGGCGCTGCGCTACGCGCTCCAGGCGGTGCAGGAGGGCGCGGAGATGACGCAGGAGGAGGGACAGCTCCTGGAATCGAGCCTGTTCGGGCTGACCTGCGCGACCGAGGACATGCGCGAGGGGACCCGGTCCTTCCTGGAGAAGCGCAAGCCGACCTATCGGGGACGATAGAGCGAGATGACACCGCAAGGCCCTCCGATCCGAATCCGCTCCGCCGGCACCGTGCGGGCGCTGCGCGTGCTCGTCCTGCTGATCCTCGCCGGCGTCACGCTGGCGCTCGCGGTGACCTACGGACGGCGGGACGAGCCGCAGACCGAGATCACCATGGCGCCCGCCGCCCCGGCCCCGGAGGCGGACGGTCCGGTGGTCGACCAGGCCGAGACGTTCGAGATCAGCGGGACCCGGGAGGGCCGTCCGGCCTTCAGCCTCCGGGCCCGGAGCGTGACCGGCTACGCCGGAGAGCGCAAGCTGCTCGACGGGGTGGAGCTGTCGATCCACGACGAGCAGGGTGAGTCGATGCGGGTCACGGGCCGGACGGGCCGGTTCGACGCCTCGGCTCGTCGCGCGCAGGTCTCCGGAAACGTCGTCGTCAAGACGACCGACGGCCTGTCCCTGCGCACCGGGACCCTGTACTACGACAGCGACCGGGACATGATCTTCACGGCGGACGAGGTGGTCTTCAGGGTGGGCGAGATGGAGGGGCGGGGGCGGGGCCTGAACTACCTGGTGGCCGAGCGTCAGGTGAAGATCCCGGACCGGGTCACCCTGCGGGCGGCCGCGGGAGAGGGAGGCCAGGGCCTGACCGTCACCGCCGGCGACATGGTGGCGCGGCTGAAGGAGGGCACCGCTGCGTTCACGGGGGACGCCCGGCTCCGGCGCGACCGCGACGTCCTGCGGGGGCACTACATCCGGCTCACCTTCGACGCGGGGCACCGGCGGGTCACGGGACTGAGCGCCTTCGGCGAGGTCAGCGCCACGGTGGGGCCCGAGATCGGGGGCCGCTCCAGCGAGCTGCGCGCCGACAGCCTGACCGCCCGGTTCTCCGGGGAGTCCGGGGCGATCGACGAGGCCGACGCCTCCGGCGAGTGCCGCGTGATCAGCGGGCCCTACCGCTCGCGCAGCCGCACGGCGCGCTACCTCGGCGAGGCGGGCCGCATCGAGCTCCGGGGCGATCCCGTGGTGCTGACCGACCGGGACCGGATAGCGGCCCAGGAGATCGACCTGCACCTCCATTCCGAGGCGCTGGAGGCGCGGGGGGACGTCCGCACGGTGACCCTCCCGGGAGGGCCGGGGTCCGGGGCGGTGGCGCCGGGGTTCGGTGCGGGGTCGGCGATGTCCTTCCAGTCCGCGCGGCTGCGGGTCGAGCAGCGGGAGGGCCTGGCGGTCTATTCGGGATCCGCCCGCGCCTGGCAGGAGGGGAACAGCATCCAGGCCGACGAGATCGTGATCGACCGGGCCGCGCGGCAGCTGCGGGGCCGGGGACGGTCCATGGCCCGCTTCACCCAGCCGGGACCCCCGCGGCCCGGCCGCGCGGCGCGCCCGGCGGTCACCGCGATCAGCGCCCGCAGCCTGGTCTTCGACGACGCCGCGGGCGTGGGCGCCTTCCGGGGCAACGTGCGCCTGACCCGCGGCGAGGCCACCCTCACCGCCGACGCCATGGACGCCTACCTGATGGAGGAGGGGGGCCGGCGCGTCCTGGAGCGGATCGTGGCCACGGGCTCGGTCGCCGTGAAGCAGGGGGAGAGCTTCGGCACGGCCCGGCGGGCGGAGTACCTGAGCCGCGAGGAGGTCCTGATCCTGCAGGACGAGGAGGGGCTGGCCGAGGTCGTCGACGCGGCCACGGGGCGCACCATGCGGGGGCGAACGTTGACTTTCGATCTGGCGGGCGATAGGATTCTCACTGAATCCGCGACTGGACGGACACGGATCACGCTGACGCCCGAGGGCAAGGACATTCCCTCCGTTGAACCGAAAACTCCTCATTGAGGGCCTCGCCAAGAGCTACCACGGGCGCCCGGTCATCCGCGACATCGACATCCAGGTTCGGAGCAGCGAGGTGGTCGGCCTCCTCGGGCCGAACGGGGCCGGCAAGACCACCACCTTCTACTGCGTCGTCGGCCTCGTGCATCCGGACGCCGGGCGCATCCTCCTCGGGGGACATGATGTCTCCCGCCTGCCGATGTACCTGCGGGCGCGCAGCGGCATCAGCTACCTCCCGCAGGAGTCGTCGATCTTCAGGAAGATGACGGTCGAGCAGAACCTGGTCGCCATCCTGGAGACGCTCGACATGCCGCGGGAGGAGATCCGCGAGCGGACCGCCGCGGTCCTGGAGGAGCTGAAGATCACTCACCTGGCGCGCAGCCCCGCCTACAACCTCTCGGGGGGCGAGCGGCGCCGCGCCGAGATCGCCCGGGCCCTGGTGATCTCGCCCTCGTTCATGCTCCTGGACGAGCCGTTCTCGGGGATCGACCCGATCGCGGTTGCGGACATCCAGAAGATCATCTATCAATTGAAGTGCAAGGGGATCGGGCTGCTCATGACCGACCACAACGTGCAGGAGACCCTGAGGATCTGCGACCGGGCGTACATCATCGCCGAGGGGCGGATCTTCCGGAAGGGCAGCCCGGACCAGCTCGCGGCCGACCCCGAGGTCCGGGAGATCTACCTGGGGGCCAACTTCAGGCTGGTGGGGCAGGAGCCGGTGGAGGTCCCTCCGGGGGCCTTCCCGGCGGACTGAGGCGCGGGGGGGTCCGCCGCGGCGGGGGAGACGATGGCGCTCGAGCAGAAGCTGAGCCTGCGGATGGCGCAGAGGCTGATCATGACGCCGTCCCTGCAGCAGGCCATCAAGCTGCTGCAGATGACCAAGCTCGAGCTGCAGGAGGAGAACAACCAGGAGCTGACCGAGAACCCGCTGCTCGAGGAGCTGCAGGAGGTCGCGGAGACGTCGTCCGAGACCGACAAGACGGAGGGCGGCGAGGAGGAGACCTCGGCCCCCTCGCCCGCCGAGGCCGGCGGGGCGGAGTCGGCGGAAGCCGACGGGGGCCCGGCGGAGGATAGGGAGCGCGACTCCTTCGACGAGATCGATTACGAGTCGTACTTCCAGGACTACATGGACCTCTCCTACGCGCCGCGTGCGAGCTCGGAGGAGATCGAGACGCGGCCGCTGGAGAACGTCCTGAGCAAGCCGCAGAGCCTGGCCGACCACCTCCTGTGGCAGCTCGACATGAACATCACGACGGCGCGGCAGAAGGAGATCGGCCGGGCCATCATCGGCAACCTCGACGACGACGGCTACCTGCAGGCCACGCTGGAGGAGATCGCCGCCATGGGCCCCTGGCCGGTGGAGGAGGTCGAGCGCACCCTGCACGTAATCCAGGACTTCGACCCGCCCGGCGCGGGGGCCCGCGACCTGAGGGAATGCCTGCTGATCCAGCTCGCTTACCACGACATGGAGGGCACGCCGGCCGAGACCATCATCAAGGAGCACATGGGCCTCCTGCAGACGCGCAGGTTTCGGGATCTGGCGCAGGTGCTGGGTTGCGGGCTCGAGGAGGTGAGGGAGTACGTCGAGACCATCCGCCACCTGGACCCCAAGCCGGGCAGGAAGTACAATTACGGGAGCAACACCTACGTGGTCCCGGACGTCTTCGTCGTCAAGGTCGACAAGGGCTACACCATCGTGCTGAACGAGGACGGGCTTCCGCGCCTGCGGATCAGTCCCTTCTACCGGCGGATGATCGATCGCGGCAATACGCAGGTATCGCGGGAGACGCGCGAGTACGTGCGCGAGAAGTTCCGCTCCGCCTTCCGTCTGATCAAGAGCCTCGAGGAGCGCCAGCGCACCATCTACAAGGTGGCCCGAAGCATCGTGAAGCACCAGCAGGCGTTCCTGGACTACGGCTACGAGCACCTGCGCCCCCTGATCCTCAAGAACGTCGCCGACGACATCGGGATGCACGAGTCCACCGTCAGCCGCGTGGTGAACCAGAAGTACATGCACACCCCGCGCGGCCTGTTCGAGATGAAGTTCTTCTTCCACTCCAGCATCAGCTCGACCCTCGGGGAGGACGTGTCCTCCCTGACCGTGAAGGAGCGGATCAAGAAGGTCGTCGCGGAGGAGGACCCGAAGCATCCCCTGTCGGATGCGGCCATCGTTCAGGTCCTGAGCCGGGAGGGGCTGCGGATCGCGCGGCGCACCGTGGCCAAGTACCGCGAGGAGCTGCGCATCCGATCGTCGAACGAGAGGCGCCAGGGATTCCGTTGAGAAGGAGTTCGCGATGAACATCCTGTTCACGGGCAGGAAGGCCTTCCTCGACCGCTCCCTGAAGGCGTTCGCGGAGGACAAGCTCGGCAAGCTCGAGCGTGTCGTCGACGAGGTGCTGGAGGCTCACGTGATCCTCAAGGTCGAGAAGCACCGGCACCAGGCGGAGATCCTGCTCAAGACCCGGACCAACACGCTCGCCGCGCGGGCGGAGGCCGTCACGTTCCGCGAGGCGATCGCCGACTGCGTGGACCGGCTTCTGGCGCAAGCCAGGAAGCGGAACGCCCGCTTCAAGCAGAGACGCCGGCGGCTGCCGACGGGGGCCTCCACCCGGCGCGGCGCGGCGGCGCTCGCCCTCCACCCCGGCCCCGGCGAGCCGGCCCGGGACGAGCGGCCCCGGGTGATCCGGATGGGGCGCATCCCGGCGAAGCCGATGTCGCTCGACGAGGCGCTCCTCCAGGTGAGGGGCTCGCGCGACCCCTTCCTCGTCTTTCTCAACGCCGAGTCGCAGCAGTTCGCGGTGCTGTTCCGGCGGTCCGACGGCCGCTACGGCCTGGTGGAAGCGGAGCCCTGAGGATGCCGGTCGAATTCGAGCTGAGCCGCGAGCAGGAGATGATCCGCGACAGCGTGCGGGCCTTCTCCGAGGCGGTGCTCAAGCCCCGTGCCGCGGAGCTCGATCGCACACGCGAGTTCCCGATCGACAACTACCGTCGCGCCGCCGAGCTCAACCTCACTGGGATGATGGTGCCGGAGGAGTACGGGGGCGCCGGCTTCGACGCGGTGTCCTACGTGATCGCGATCGAGGAGGTCTCCCGCGCCTGCGCCTCCACCGGGGTGATCCTGTCGGTGAACAACTCGCTGTTCTGCGCGCCGATCCTGAAATTCGGGACGGAGGAGCAGAAGCGGGCCTACCTGGTCCCCCACGCCCGCGGCGAGCGGATCGGCGCCTACTGTCTCACCGAGCCCGGGTCGGGCTCCGACGCGGCCGCCCTGAGGACGAGCGCCGTGCGCCGCGGCGACACCTACGTGCTCAACGGCAGCAAGGTGTTCGTGACCAACGGCATCGCCGCCGACACCTTCGTGATCTACGCCACCGTCGATCCGGCGCTTAGGCATCGGGGCATCTGCGCCTTCATCGTGGAGCGCGGCTTCCCCGGCCTGCGGGTGGGCAAGCACGAGCACAAGCTCGGGATCACCTGCTCGGGCTCGGTGGAGATCGTGCTCGAGGACTGCGAGGTCCCTGCGGGAAACCTCCTCGGGCCCGAAGGGGAGGGATTCACGATCGCGATGTTCACTCTCGACGGGGGCCGCATCGGGATCGCCGCCCAGGCGCTGGGCATCGGCCGCGCCGCCCTAGAGGAGTCCCTGACCTACAGCCGGAATCGCGAGGCGTTCGGGGCGCCGATCGCGAGGCTGCAGGCCATCCAGTGGAAGCTGGCGAACATGGCCACCGAGCTCGAGGCGGCGAGGCTTCTGACCTACCACGCGGCGTGGGCCCGGGACCACCAGGAGCGATGCTCGCTCGAGGCGTCCATGGCGAAGCTGTGCGCCGCGGAGGCTTGCGTTCGGGCCGCGCGCGAGGCGGTGCAGATCCACGGCGGCTACGGGTACATCAGCGAGTACACTGTGGAGCGACTCTACCGGGACTCCAAGATCACCGAGATCTACGAGGGGACTTCCGAGATCCAGAGGCTGGTCATCGCCAAGGAGACCCTCAGGGAGCAGGGGGGATGAAGGAGCGCGGCTCCGGGGCATCGACCGTGGGGAAAGCGGGGCGGCGGCCTCCGGAGACCGGTACGGCGCCCAAGCGGGCCGCCTCGTTCGCGACCCTCTCGGGGATCCCGGTCCGCCGCGTCTACACGGCCGACGATCTCCCCGACTGGTCTCCGGCCGATCGGCTGGGCCTGCCGGGCGAGCCGCCCTTCACCCGCGGCGTCTACCCGACCATGTACCGGGGGCGGCTCTGGACCATGCGCCAGTTCGCCGGCTTCGGCACCGCCGAGGACACAAACCGACGCTTCCGGTACCTGCTCGAGCACGGCCAGACCGGGCTGTCGGTGGCCTTCGACCTGCCGACGCTGATGGGGCGCGATTCGGACGACCCGATCTGCGAGGGCGAGGTCGGGCGCGAGGGGGTGGCGATCGACACCCTCGCCGACATGGAGCTGCTGTTCCGGGAGATCCCGCTGGGGGAGGTCTCCACCTCCATGACGATCAACGCGCCGGCGGCGATCCTCCTGGCGATGTACATGGCGGTGGCGGAGCAGCAGGGGGTGCCCTTCGACGGACTCCAGGGGACCGTCCAGAACGACATCCTGAAGGAGTACATCGCCCAGAAGGAGTGGATATTCCCGCCGGGGCCGTCGATGCGGATCATCACCGATCTGATCGCGTACTGCACCGCTCGGGTTCCGAAATGGAACACCGTCTCCATCAGCGGGTACCACATCCGCGAGGCGGGATCGACGGCGGTGCAGGAGCTGGCTTTCACGCTCGCGGACGGGATCGCGTACGTCCGGGCCTGCATGGACGCCGGCCTGGACCCGGACGCCTTCGCGCCGCGCCTGTCGTTCTTCTTCAACTCGCACAACGACTTCTTCGAGGAGATCTGCAAGCTCCGAGCGGCGCGCCGGATGTGGACCGCCATCATGAGGGACCGTTTCGGCGCCCGCACGCAACGCGCCTGGATGCTGCGGACCCACGTCCAGACGGCGGGCTGCGCCCTCACGGCGCAGCAGCCCCACAACAACGTGGTGCGGGTGACCCTGCAGGCCCTGGCGGCGGCTCTCGGGGGGACCCAGTCGCTGCACACGAACGCCCTCGACGAGACACTGGCGCTTCCGAGCGAGGAGGCGGCCCGCCTGGCCCTCCGCACGCAGCAGATCATCGCGGAGGAGAGCGGCATCGCGAACACCATCGACCCGCTGGCGGGCTCGTACTACGTGGAGTGGCTCACGGACCGCATGGAGCAGGAGGCGTGGACCTACATCCGCCGGATCGACTCGATGGGCGGCATGATCGCCGCGATCGAGGATGGCTTCCCGCAGCGCGAGATCGCCGATGCCGCCTTCCGTTACCAGGCACAGGTCGACTCCGGACGGCGCACGGTGGTCGGGGTCAACCGCTACGTCGAGGGGGACGATCGGCAGGTGCCGCTGCTGCGCATCGGCCCGGAGGTGGAGCGCGTCCAGGTGGACAGGCTCAGGCGGACGCGCGCGGAGCGGGACGCCGCACGTCACGCCCGGGCCCTCGGGGCGCTCGAGGCGGACGCGCGCGGCGAAGAAAACCTGATGCCGGCGATCCTGGAGGCGGTGCGCTCGTACGCGAGCGTGGGCGAGATCTGCAACACCCTGAAGAAGGTCTTCGGCGGATACCGGGAGAGGACGGTGGCGCTGTGACGGGCGGGACGGCGAAGGTGCGCCTGCTGGTCGGCAAGGTCGGTCTCGACGGGCACGATCGGGGCGCCAAGATCATCGCCCGGGCGCTGCGGGACGCGGGGTTCGAGGTGATCTACTCGGGCCTGCACCAGACGCCGGAGATGGTGGTCGCGACGGCGTTGCAGGAGGACGTGGACGGCATCGGGCTGTCGATCCTGTCGGGGGCGCACAACACCATCTTCCCAAAGGTCATCGCCCTGCTGCGCGAGAAGGGTGCCGCCGACATCGTCGTCTTCGGCGGCGGGATCATCCCCGACGAGGACCGCGCGCGCCTCCGGGAGGTGGGCGTGAAGGGCGTGTTCACCCCCGGGACCACGACCCGGAGCGTGGTCGATTGGGTGCGCGAGAACGTCCCTCCCCGGCGGCGCTGACGGCCGCCCGATCCGTGGCCCCCTCTCCTTGACAGCGCGCGGGGTTTCGATTAGCTTCAGCCCGGCGCGATGAACCTCCTCCTCGTGAGCGTCGGGCGCAGGCAGTACGCCGTGGCCGCCGATGCGGTGGAGCGGATCGTCGATCCGGCGCTCGAGCCCGAGTTCCACAGGGAGCCGCAGGCCCGAGAGGCGACCCACCGCGGAGAGCGCTATCCGGTGGTGGATCTTCACGACATGTCGGGCGAGCGGCGGGGCGATCGCTGCGTGTACCTGTTTCTCGCCGCCGGCGGCCGCCGCGCCGTCGTCCCGGTCGACGGCGCCGAGGCGATCCGGGACGTGCCGGCGGCCGCGATCGCGCCCCTGCCCTCGTACATCTTCACCTGCGACCGGCGCCCCTTCAGAGGGATCTTCTCCGACGGCCGGAGGGCCAGGCTCCTTCTGGACGAGGGCGCCCTGCCGTGAAGGCGGAGCGGCGATCGCGGTTCTTGGCCCTGCGGGTGGGCGGGGCGGTGGCCGCGTTACCGCTCCACCTGGTGCGGGAGGTGGTCGCATCCTCGGAGGTCGTCCCCGTGCCGGGGAGCCTGCCGCACGTGGCGGGGGTGGCCCTGCACCGCGGAGCGGCGCTGCCGGTGTACGATCTCCGACGCTTCGAGCCGGTCTGGCCGGGCGCGGCCCCGGCGCCGCCGGAGGCGGCGCCGCAGCTCATCGTCTGCGTGCTGGGCGAGGCGCTGGTCGGGCTGCTGGGCGACGGGGTCGACCTGCTGGAGGGCGGCCGGCGGGCGGAGCCGGGTCGGGAGGACGGGGACACGGATCTGCGGCGGGAGTACCTGATCGGCCTGGTGATGTCCGGCGACCGCGGGATCGCCCTGCTCGACGCGGCCAGGCTCTTCACATCAATGGGCGTGCCGGTCGACGGCGGCCGCGGCGCCAGGGAGGGAGACGGTGAAGAAGATCCTGCTGGCCGATGACAGCATCACCATCCAGAAGGTGGTCGAGCTGACCTTCTCGGAGGGCGATTACCAGGTGATCTGTGTCAGCAACGGTGCGCAGGCCCTCAAGAGGATCGTCGAGGCGCGCCCCGACATCGCCCTTCTCGACGTGATCATGCCGGAGGTGAACGGTTACGAGGTCTGCGAGCAGATCAAGCGCGACCCCTCGACCGCATCGATCCCGGTGCTGCTGCTCACCGGGACGTTCGAGCCGTTCGACCAGAAGCGAGCGGACGCGGCGGGGGCCTCGGGGCACCTGACCAAGCCGTTCGAGTCCCAGACGCTGGTCACCAAGGTCGAGGAGCTGATCGCGGCGACCCCGAGGGTCGCGGCCGCCGACGCCGCGGGCATGGATGTGATCGCGGCGGGGGAGGTGTACCACGTCGACGCCGCGACGCAGGGCGACGTGGGACCGGCGGCGCCCGCGCCGGCCGGCGCGGAGCAGGGCGGCGCGGTGGATGATGCGGGCCGGGGGTTGGCAGAGCCGCCCCCGCCCGGACCGGCCGTCCCGCCCCCGCCCGCCCCGGTGGGGCCGGCGGAGACGGCCCCGGAGGGGCCCGTCCCCCACCCCTCCCTCGAGGTCCCCGACCCCGGGGCGGGCGGATCGTACCTCGGCTTCGCCGATGTCGGGCTCGGGTCCGAGGACGCCCCGGAGATCGTGCCGGACCGCTTCGACGAGGGCGCTCCGGCGGACGGGTCCACCCAGAGGATCGACCGGGCGGCGCTGGCGCAGGAGCTCGGGCCGCCGTCCGAGCCGCCGCCCGCCGAAGGGGCGGCGCGCTTCTCGGGCGAGGAGGTGGACGGGCTGACCGGCGGCTTCGAGGTCCAGGAGCCGTCGGACGCTGCGGGGGGGCCGCGCTCTCCGGGAGAGGTCGAGGCGGAGGCGGCCTGGACGCCGCCGCCCGAGGCCCCGCCCGCCGAGACGTGGCAGGAGGCGGAGGCGATGCCTCCCGAGCCGCCCCCGGCGGAGCGCGGCCCGCGCTCGCCGGGCGACGGGGCGCCCGCCGGCCTGACGCCCGAGGCGATCGAGCTGATCGCCGAGCGGGTCGTGCAGAGGATGTCGGACAGGATCGTGCGCGAGATCGCCTGGGAGGTGATCCCGCAGGTGGCGGAGACCCTCGTCCGGCGGCGCATCAGGGAACTGGAAGAGAACGAGGGGAGCTGAGCCGACAGGCCGGACGAGCACGCCCCGGACCGCTCCGGGGAGAGTAGGTCCCGAACCTACTTTTTTTGTTGCCCGGACGCGCGGCCCGTCCGGCCCCGTCGGGGGCTTCGGGTCCGGGCCGGCGAGATGACGCAACTCCAGAAGGCGTTCGATCCCTCCAGCTTCGAGGGGCGCTGGTACCGACGCTGGATCGCGCTCGGGGTGTTCACCGCGCGGCCCGGCTCGGGCCGCGCCCCTTTCTGCATGGTGATCCCTCCTCCCAACATCACGGGCCGGCTCCACATGGGCCACGCGCTCAACAACACGCTTCAGGACATCCTGGCGCGCTGGCGCCGCATGAAGGGGGACGATGTTCTGTGGCTGCCCGGGACGGATCACGCGGGGATCGCCACCCAGATGGTGGTCGACCGCGAGATCCAGAAGGAGGGCCTCAGTCGTGAGGTCATCGGGCGCGAGGCGTTCGTGCAGCGCGTGTGGCGCTGGAAGGAGGAGTATGGGGGGGCCATCATCGACCAGCTGAAGAAGCTGGGGTGTTCATGCGACTGGACGCGCGAGCGGTTCACCCTGGAGCCGGCGCTGTCCCGCGCGGTGCGCGAGGCCTTCGTCCGCCTGCACGACGAGGGGCTCGTCTACCGCGACAAGTTCATCGTCAACTGGTGTCCCCGCTGCCGGACCGCGATCAGCGACCTGGAGGTGTTCCCGCGGCCCGTGGCGGGCCGCCTGTACCGCATCGCCTATCCGCTCGCCGAGGGCGGCGGCACGATCGAGGTCGCGACCACTCGGCCCGAGACGATGCTGGGGGACACCGGCGTCGCCGTCCACCCGGAGGACGAGCGGTACCGGGATCGGGTGGGCCGCTACGTGATCCTCCCGCTCGTCGGGCGCCGCCTCCCGGTCGTCGCCGACGCCTTCGTGGACAGGGAGTTCGGCACCGGCGCCGTGAAGGTGACGCCGGCGCACGACCCCAGCGACTTCGCCGCATCGCGGCGCACCGGGCTCGAGCCCCTGCTGGTCATGGACGAGGGGGGGCGCATGAACGACAACGTGCCGGGCCCCTACCGCGGTCTGGATCGCTTCGAGGCCAGGAGGAGGGTGATCGCCGATCTCGAGGCCGGCGGGCACCTGCTCGGGGTGGAGGAGCACCGGCACAACCTCGGGCACTGCCAGAGGTGCGGGACCATCGTCGAGCCCCGCCTGTCCACGCAATGGTTCGTCCGGGTCCAGCCCCTCGCGGAGGCCGCGGTGAGGGCCGTGGCGCAGCGACGGGTTCGGTTCGTTCCCGGACACTGGATCAACAGCTACAACGAGTGGATGGGCAAGATCCACGACTGGTGCATCTCGCGGCAGCTCTGGTGGGGCCACCAGATACCCGCGTGGTATTGCAACGAGTGCGAGGGGGTCACGGTCGCCGCACAGGCGCCGGCGTCGTGCTCGGCGTGCGGCGGGGCCGAGCTGGAGCAGGACCCCGACGTGCTCGACACCTGGTTCTCGTCCTCCCTGTGGCCGTTCTCGACCCTCGGTTGGCCGGAGCGGACCCCCGAGCTGGAACGCTACTACCCCACCACCGTCCTCGTGACCGGGTTCGACATCCTGTTCTTCTGGGTGGCGCGCATGATCATGATGGGCCTCAGGTTCATGAAGGAGGTCCCGTTCGGGCGCGTCTACATCACCGGCCTGGTCCGCGACTCGGAGCGCCAGAAGATGTCGAAGACGCGCGGCAACGTGGTGGACCCGATCGAGCTGATCGAGCGGCACGGCGCCGACGCGGTCCGCTTCACGCTGGCCGCGATGGCGACGCCCGGCTCCGACCTGCCGCTGTCCGAGAAGAGGATGGTCGGCTACCGCGCGTTCGCGAACAAGCTGTGGAACGCATCGCGCTTCGTGCTCATGAACCTCGGCGATCGGGACGGCTCGGCGTCGCCGGCCGCGCTGCCGCGGCCCGAGGAGCTCGGCCTGGCGGAGCGCTGGATCCTGAGCCGCCTGGCCCGTCTGACCGAGAGCGTGGATCGATCCCTCTCGGAGTTCCGGTTCGACGAGGCGGCCGGCGCCCTGTACCAGTTCATATGGCACGAGTACTGCGACTGGTACGTGGAGATGTCGAAGACGGCGCTGGCCCGGGACGCTGCGCCGGGAGGGGCGGAGAAGGCCCGTGCCGTCCTGGTGCACGTCCTGGAGCGGGCGCTCAGGCTGCTCCACCCGGTGATGCCGTTCCTGACGGAGGAGCTGTGGCAGCGCCTGCCGCATGAGGGCCAGAGCCTCTCCCTGGCCGCGTACCCGGAGCCCGACCGGGATCGGCTGGATGAGGCGGCCGAGCGCGAGGCGGCGTTGCTGATGGAGGTGATCGGGCGCGTGCGCAACATCCGCGCCGAGCTGAACGTCGACCCGGCGCGCCGCGTCCGCCTCCTGTATCGCGCCGCCGACGCCGAGGCGCGGCGGACGCTCTGCGCGAACCGCGCCGTGCTGGCGTCCCTGGCGCGGCTGGAGGGGATCGAGGAGGTGGAGGCGGTTCAGGGGATCGGGCCGGCGGCGCGCGCCGTGGCGGCGGGCGTGGACCTCGCGGTCCCGCTCGGGGGCGTGATCGATCTCGAGATCGAGCGTCGGCGGCTGCGGCGCGAGGTCGACAAGCTCGCCAGGGAGCGCGACCAGCACGCGCGCAGGCTGCGCAACGCCGACTTCCGGGGCAGGGCGGGCCCCGAGATGGTCGAGTGGAGGCGCGCCCTGCACGACGCGATCCAGGAGAAGATCGGGCGCCTGCGGCGCACCCTCGACTCGCTCGGATGAAACGCGCGCGGCGCCCGGATCGCGGCGCGCCGCGCTCGCCTTGACCCCCCCAGATCCCTATGGGAGAATCCGCCGGTCAATGATCGATCCGGAGACCATGCGACGCGTGGTCCGCCTCGCCCTCGAGGAGGATCTGGGCGGCGGGGATATCACCTCGCGGGCCGTGGTGGATGAATCGGTCGCGGCCCGCGGACGGATCGTCGCTCGCGATCCCCTGGTCGTGGCCGGCGTCGACGTGGCGCGTGAGGTGTTCCGGCAGGTGGACGACCGCCTCGACTTCCGCGCCCTGTGCGCCGACGGGGACGCGCGCCGCGCGGGCGAGGTGATCGCTCTCGTCGCGGGGGCGGCACGGTCGATCCTGGCCGCGGAGCGTACCGCGCTGAACTTTCTGCAGCGGATGTCGGGCATCGCCAGCCGCACGCGGGAGCTGGTCGAACGGGTCCGGGGATCCGGCGTCGAGATCGCCGACACCCGCAAGACGGCGCCCGGGCTGCGCGCCTTCGATAAGCACGCGGTCCGGGCGGGCGGCGGAGTCAGCCACCGGACCGGGCTGTACGACGCCGTGCTGATCAAGGACAACCACTGGCGGCTCGCCGGCGGCGTCGGGAACGCGGTCCGGCGCGCGCGGGCCGCGCTAGCCGGCGAGGCCCGTGGCGTGCGCATCGAGATCGAGGTCGGGACCCTGCGGGAGGTGGACGAGGCGCTGGACGCGGGCGCCGACGCCGTCCTGCTGGACAACATGGACGCGGAGCTGCTGCGCGAGGCCGTGTCCCGGGCGGCGGGCCGCGCCTGCATCGAGGTGTCGGGCGGCGTCGGCGCCGATCGGATCCGTTCCATCGCCGCTTTGGGCGTGCAGCGCATCTCGCTCGGCCTGCTGACGCATTCGGCGCGCGCCGCCGACATCGCGCTGGAGCTGGAGCCGGCATGAGGGCCGCCGGGGGTGCCGGCGGCCTCCGCGGGCGCCCGCCGTCGCGGGCCGGACGCGGCGGCATCGTGCCGGAGGACACCCTGACGCCGGCCGCCCTGCAGCGGCTGCTGCGGACGGCGATCTTCGGCCATCGGGTCTTCTACTACCCTGTCGTCGGGTCGACCAACGATCGGGCCCTCGAGCTCGCGGCGGCCGGCGAGCCGGAGGGCAGCGTGGTGCTCGCGGAGAGGCAGACGCGGGGCCGGGGGCGTCGGGCCCGCTCGTGGAGCTCCCCGGCCCGGCTCGGGATCTACGCGTCGCTGATCCTGAGGCCGGCCCTGCCGGCGGCGCATGCCCCGCTGCTGACGTTCGTGGCCGCGGTGTCTGTCGCCGAGGCGCTCAGGCGGGCCTGCTCGCTGCGGGCGCGGATCAAGTGGCCCAACGACGTTCTGGTCCGGCGTCGCAAGATCGCCGGCGTGCTGGGGGAGATGCGCGGGACGGATCCGGATCGGCGCGATCTCGTGGTCGGGATCGGGGTTAACGTGAACCACGGGCCGGGCGACTTCCCGGCCGGGCTGAGGGGGCGGGCGACCTCGGTCCGGGTCGAGACGGGTCGACCGACCGACCGGGCCGGGATCCTCGCGCCGCTGCTGGAGGGCTTCGAGCGGCGGTACGCCCGCCTGCTGCGGGACGGCGCCGGGCCGCTCCTCGGCGAGCTGGAGAGTCTGTCGGTCGTCGCGCCCGGAAGGCGGGTCGTCGTCGAGGGGCCGGCCGGCCGGATCGACGGGAAGTGGATCGGCGTCGACCACGACGGGGCCCTTCTGCTGCGCGGCGCCGGTGGGGCGACCCTCAGGGCGCCGTTCGGCGAGCTGGTCCTGGCGGAGTGGTCCTGAAGCCGGCGGGCGCGCGTTCCACCCGGGGGACAACGTCATGCTGCTGGTCATGGACGTAGGGAACACCAACACCGTCCTGGGGGTCTACGACGGGTCGAGGCTGGTCGCCCATTGGCGCCTGAGGACGGTGCGCGCGAGGACCGTCGACGAGTACGGCATCCTGGGGCGCAACCTGCTGACGCTCGCCGGCATCGAGGTCTCCGCGATCGAGGGCCTGATCGTCGCCTGCGTCGTGCCTCCCCTGAACGGCGTGCTGGAACGGATGGCGCGCGCCTACTTCGGCAGGAGGCCGCTGTTCGTGGAGCCGGGGATGAAGACCGGGATGCCGGTCCTCTACGATAACCCGCAGGAGGTGGGGGCCGACCGGATCGTCAACGGCGTGGCGGCGTACGAGCGCTTCCGGAGCGCGGTGATCGTGGTGGACTTCGGGACCGCCACCACATTCGACGCCATCTCGGCCCGGGGTGAGTACCTCGGCGGGTCGATCGCTCCCGGGCTGACGGTCTCGTCCGAGGCGCTGTTCGAGAGGGCGGCCCGCCTTCCGCGGGTCGATATCCGCCGCCCGGCGCGGGTCATCGGCCGCAACACGGTCCAAAGCCTCCAATCGGGCCTGGTGTTCGGCTACCTGGGGCTGGTGCGGGGCATCCTGGACGACATGCGCCGCGAGCTCGAGCCGCCGGTGCGCACCATCGGGACCGGTGGAGTCCTGGAACCGCTCGAGGAGGAGCTGGGCGCGATCCTGGACGTCGTAGACCCGAACCTGACCCTCGAGGGGCTGCGGATCCTGTTCGAGCGCAACCGATGAGCGAGGACGGCGACGACGAGGCCTACTACCGGGCGATCGAGGAGGAGTTCGTCCGCCGGCGTCGGGCCCCCATCCTGCTGTCGCCCCGAGATTGGGCTCTGATCGGCGAGTGGCGGCGGGAGGGGGTGCCGTTGCGGGTCGCCAATGTCTTCGACGCCTTCGAGCGCCGCGCCCCCGCCGCCCGCCGGATCAACTCGCTCTCCTACTGCCGCCAGGAGGTGGCGACCCTGCACGACATCCACCGGAGCCTGCACGGCGTCGAGTCGGGCCGGCCCGCCGCGGGGGGAGGGACGGGCGTCGACGCCGCCCTCGTCCGCCACCTCGGCCGCATCACGCGGCGGGTCCGCAAATCGATGGCGCTCGCCTCAGAAGCGGGGCTCGACGCGTTGGTGGCGGCCCTGGCGAGCGCCGCCGCCGAGATCAGACGGCTGCGCCGGGCGGTGAAGGCCGGGGACCTGGACCCGCAGCGGCTGGAGGACGAGATGAGAGGCCTCGACGAGATGGTCCTCGAGGCGGCGCGGCGGTCCCTCTCCCCCGCGGAGCTCCGACGGATCGAGGCGGAGGTGGACGCCCGCCTGCGCGAGCGCGCGGACCGGATGACCGCCGGGGCTCTCGACGCTACCCGCCGGTCCCACGTGGCCCACCTCCTGCGACAGCGCTGTCGCATCCCTCGCCGGACCCTCTTCGACTGATCGGAACGGCGCGCGGTTGACCCGGACGCCGGCCGCGGCTATCATGCGCGTCCCGCATGGAGAGCCGGCCCCGGGCCGCGCTCGTGGCTTCCCGAGACAGACCGAACCTCACGCGATCGGGCCTCCAGTCGATCCGTCTGGCCGCCTCCTTCACCGCGGGCGTGTTGGCGGGAGGGGACGGTCCCGGCGCGCTCGGCGCGGCGCTTCCGGCGGCGCTCGTCCCGGCGCTTCTGGCTCACCCGGAGGAGCGCCTCGACCGGCCGCCCGGGGGGCCCCTCGTCTCTCGCGCGCGACGGCTCGGCGCCGCGCTGTGCTCGCTGGCTCTCGGCCTCGCGGCCGCGGCCTGGAGCCGGGCGGCCGACCCGGTGCCCGGGCTCATGGCGCGATGGGTGGAGCACGGGTTCCGCTCCCGCGCGACGCCGGTCACGCTGTGGGGGCGACTGCGCGCGGTGGAGGAGCGACCCGAGCGACGCGCGTGGCTGCTGCTGCGGGCGGAGAGGTTCCGTCTGCCCGGCCGTCCGGCGCTCGAGACGGTGCCGTCGCGTCCGATCACCGTCCGGTTGAGCGTGCCGCTTCCTCCCGGGGCGCCGGAGCCGCCGTGGAGCGCGGGGCAGCGGGTGCGGGTCACCGCCCGCGTCGGCCCGCCGCGCTCGTTCGTGAACCCGGGAAGCTTCGACTACGCCGCCTACCTGATGGCGCGCGGGGTGAGCCTCGTCGGTACGGTCAAGAGCCACCGCCTGGTCGAGAGGCTCAAGGGAGACGGGGCCTGGCTCCACGGCCTGCTCCCCTCCGTGCGACGCTGGATCGTGGGGCGTCTGCGGGAGGCCTGCGGGCCGGAGCGGGCCCGCGCCGCCTCGCTCCTCGCGGCGCTGCTCGTGGGGGAGCGGCAGGAGATCCCGGACGATCTGGGCGATGCGCTCCGGCGGGCCGGCGTCTATCACATCATCGCCCTCTCGGGGCTGAATGTGGGCGTGGTGATGCTTCTCGCCACCTCGCTCCTGCGGCTCCTGCCGCTGGCCGCGCACTGGAGGCGCCGCGCCGCGGCTTCAGCGGTGATCATCTACTGGGCGGTGGCGCGAGGC
The DNA here is from genome assembly GCA_046758905.1 of Acidobacteriota bacterium. Classification (GTDB taxonomy): domain Bacteria; phylum Acidobacteriota; class Polarisedimenticolia; order Gp22-AA2; family Gp22-AA2; genus JBHIBC01. The sequence continues at coordinate 49,481 of JBHIBC010000001.1, forward strand.
AGCGGGTCGATCAGCCGCGCCGCCCTGATGGCGCTGCTGTTTCTGGGCGGCGGGGCGCTGGGACGGGCGGTGGCGCCGGCGGGGACGATCGCCGTCTCCGCCGTGCTCCTGCTCGCGGCGAACCCCCACTGGGCCGCCGACGCGGGGTTCCAGCTGACCTACGGGGCGAGCCTCGGCATCCTCCTGCTCGCGCCCCGGCGCTCGCCGCTCGGGGCCCGGGCCTCCGGCCCCGCCGGCGGGGTGCTGCGCCTCGTCCTGAAGTCGGTGTCGGTCTCGGGGGCGGCCGTCCTCGGCACGGCGCTCATCTCGGCCCGGCACTTCCAGGCGATGGCGCCCGCCGCGCTGGTGTCGAACCTCGCGGCGGTCCCGATCGCCGGCCTGCTCCTGGTCCTGGGCCTGACGACCGCGATCCTGATGCCGCTGTGTCGGCCGGCCGCGGCGGGGGTCGCGATGGCGGCGTCCGGCCTCGTGCGCCTGCTGTTCTCCACCTGCGCCGTCGTCTCATCGGCGGGGGCGGCGTTCTTCTACGTCGTACCGCCGCCGAGCGCCCTGGTGATCTCGGGAGGGGCGGCGCTGGTCGCCGCGGGAGCGCTCCGATCGCGCGGCAGGCGCGCTGTGATCGCGCTGCTGGTCGCCGCGCTGGCGGTCACCGCGCTGAGGGGGCGTGGCCCGGAGGCCGCCGGGAGGCTGGAGGTCGCGGCCCTGGACGTGGGCCAGGGGGACGCTCTGCTCGTGAGGTGCCCGGACGGGGCGACCCTGCTCGTGGACGCGGGCGGCTTCACCGGCTCGCGGTTCGACGTCGGCGGGCGTGTCGTGGGCCCGGCCCTGCGGGCGATGGGGATCCTGAAGGTGGACATCCTCGCGGTGACCCACGCCCACCGCGATCACCTGGGCGGGGCGGCGAGCGTCCTCAAGCAGTTCTCCCCGGACGCGGTGTGGCTCGGGAGGATGCCGGAGGGCCATCCCGAAGTGGAGGAGCTGGAGAGGCTCGCGCGGGAGCGCGGCATCCCCGTCCTGCGACCGCTCCGCGGCGTCCGCCTCACGCTGGGCGGCGTCCGGGTAGAGGTGATCCATCCCGCGTCGTCCGCCGGGCCGCGCGGTCCCGTGTCGAACTCCGATTCGCTGGCGCTGCGGATCGAGTACGGGCGCCGCGCCGTCCTCCTGACCGGCGACCTGGAAGCGGCGACCGAGTCGGAGCTGCTCGCGCGCGAGCGGCTCGCCGCCGATCTGCTCAAGGTCGGGCACCACGGGAGCCGGACCTCGACCACCGCGCCCTTCCTCGCCCGGGTCGGCCCCCGCCTGGCCGTGATCTCGGTCGGCGCGTCGAACCCCTGGGGGCAGCCGCACCGCGCGGCGCTCGCCCGACTGCGTGACCGGTCGGTGCGGGTTTACCGGACCGACCTGCACGGCGCGGTGCTGTTCTCCACCGACGGCACTCAGCCGTTCAGGGCGAGGAGGCTCGTCGGCGACGGCTCGAGGTAGATGTCGATCGGCTGGAAGGGGATGAAGCAGAGGAGGAAGATCCCGACGCCGAGCAGGGCGACGGCGACCCGACCCGGCCCCAGCCCCCGCGCCTCGTCGAGGGTGGGAGGATGCCCGGGCCCTAGGAGCGCGAACATCGCCCCGAACATGACCAGGTGGGACCCGCCGATGAAGAATCCGCCGAGGATCAGCAGGACGATCCCCGCCCTCGACACCAGGGCGTGGGCCCGGCGCGACACGGCGTACAGCATGTGGCCCCCGTCGAGCTGGCCCACGGGCAGCAGGTTGAGCGCCGTCGCGAACAGCCCGAGCCACGCGGCGGCCACGGTCGGGTGGAGCCGGATGGCCACGTCGGGCCAGGCTTCGAAGAACATCGGGTAGAGGAGGTTCAGCAGGAGGCACGAGGCCAGGAAGAGATCCCCCGACTGCGGCGGCTCCCGGGTGACGGTGGAGTGGCCGAGGCCGTAGACCAGGATCGGGATCGCCGCCACGAAGCCGGCGATCGGCCCGGCGACGCCCACGTCGAACAGGGCCCGCCGGTCGATGAAGGGTGAGCGGATCCGGATCACCGCACCGAAGGTCCCGAACGGGGGCGGGCCGGGGAGGAAGAAGGGCAGCGTGGCCTCGATCCCGTAATAGCGGCAGGCGAGGTAGTGCCCCATCTCGTGGCAGCCCAGGATGAGGATCACGCACAGCGAGTAAGGCAGGCCGGCGGTCCACAGCCGGGGGGAGAGGGCGACCGTCCGAACGGTCTCCCAGGTCAGCCCGCCGCCGTGCGCCAGGATCGCCCCCGCGATCAGGGTGGCGAGAACGGTGGCGAGGAACAGGGCGAGGTTCACCCGCGGGCTGACCCGCCGCCTCCGCCCCGGGAGCCGGTCGGCTGCGATCGGCTGAGCCCCGGTGCCGCGCACCGGGCCGGGGGTGCCGGGGAAGTCGAGCCGGGGAGAGCCGTCCATGGCCCGGCCATTCTAATCCCGGCGCGGCCCGGCGGGGAGGCGGCGGGAGAGACGGCCGAGCTATCTCAGATTCCTGAGGTTCTTGCCCGGTTTGAAGCGGATGGTCTTCCCTGGGGGGATCCGCACCTCGGTGCCCGTGCGCGGGTTCCGGCCGATCCCCTTCTTGCGCGGCTTAATCTGGAAGACCCCGAAGCCGCGCAGCTCGATCCTCTCGCCGCGGCGCATCGATTCCTTCATCGCGTCGAGGATCGCTTCAACGGCCACCACCGCCTTCACCCGCGTGACGTCGGCGGACTTGGCCACGTTGTTGATGATGTCGGTCTTGATCATCTCCAGGCCTCCAACCAGCGCGGAACCGACGTAAGTTGCTGAAAGTATAGGGAGCTAGGTCATCGGTGTCAAGACGGAGCGCACCGGGGCGTGTGGTATATTCCCTTGTCTGCAAAGGACTTCCGACCAAGAGCCGGGAGAAGTCCGTGATGCCCCTTCCCGTGGTCGCCATCGTTGGCGCGCCGAACGCCGGCAAGTCCACTCTTTTCAATAGATTGCTCGGCAGGCGCAGGGCCATCGTCGCCGCCCGTCCCGGGGTGACGAGGGACCGGATAGCGGGCGAGTGCGACATCATCGGCGCGCGGTTCATCCTCCTGGACACCGGCGGCGTCCTCGGCGGCCAGTGGGGGGACGACCTGGGCCGACAGGTGAGCCGGGAGGCCCTCCGGGCCGCGGCGGAGGCCGACCTGGTGCTGCTCCTCGTCGACGCGCGCGCCGGACTGACGGCGGGCGATCTTGAACTCGCACGACGGCTGCGGTCGGCCGGCAGGCCCGTGATCCCGGTGGCCAACAAGATCGACGCGGTCGGGCAGGAGGGGCTGGAGATCGATCTGTACCGGCTGGGGCTCGGGGAGGTCGTGCCGATCTCCGCCGAGCACGGCCGCGGCATCGACGGCCTTCTGGAGAGGATCCGCGATGCCCTCCCGCGGCGCGAGGTCGGGGAGGGAGCGGCGGGCGTCCCGGTCGCCATCATCGGCCGGCCCAACGTCGGCAAGTCGTCGCTGTTCAACCGGATCGCCGGGCAGGACAGAGCGATGGTCTCGGCCTCTCCGGGCACCACCCGCGACCCGGTCGACGCCACCTTCGAGCGCAGCGGTGCGCCTTTCCGGATCATCGACACGGCGGGGATCCGCAGACGCGCCGGCGCCGGCGACGAGGTCGAGTGGGTGAGCGTGATGAAGGCCCGCCGGGCGATCCGCGAGGCGCAGGTGGTGATCGCCATGGTCGACGCCGTGGAGGGAGTGGGGCACCAGGACCGGGCGCTGCTCGGCGGGATCGGTCGCGCCCACACGCCGGTCGTGCTGGCCGTGAACAAGGTGGATCGGCTGCCGGAGGGGTCGGGGGAGATCTCCCGGCGCCTGAGGGAGATCCGCGAGTCGTTGCGGTTCGCGCCGCATGTCCCCGTGGTGGGGCTGTCGGCCACGACCGGGCTGGGGGTCGAGGGGCTCCTCGAGATCGTCATGGAGCTGCGCCGCGAGTCGACCCGCCGCTTCGGCACCGCCGAGCTGAACACGGCGCTGCGCGGCATCGTGGTGGAGAGGCCGCCCCCCTCCGATCGCGGCCGCGAGGTGCGGCTCTACTACATGACCCAGGTCGGCACCGCTCCGCAACGGTTCGTCATCTTCACCAACGGCCGTCCGGTCGCCGCCTCCTACCGCCGCTTTCTGGCCGCCGCCCTGCGCCGCCGCCTCGGGCTGAGATCGACCTCCCCCGTGCTGGCGTTCCGCCGCCGCCCGTCGCGTTGACTCCCCCCAGACCGGGTGCTATATTCGCCACCCCTGCGGAGACCGGATGGTCCTGTTCAACTATTCGACCCGCGAGCTCACCGCCAAGATCGTCTATTACGGGCCGGGGCTCTGCGGCAAGACGACCAATCTCCAGTACATCTACGATTCCCTCCCGGACACGGTCAAGAAGGGCAAGATGCTCTCGCTCGCGACCAAGGCGGACCGCACCCTGTTCTTCGATTTCCTCCCGATCGACCTCGGCACCATCCGCGGCATGAAGACGCGCGTGCAGCTGTACACGGTCCCCGGCCAGGTGTTCTACAACTCCACCCGCAAGCTGGTCCTCAAGGGCGCGGACGGCATCGTGTTCGTGGCCGACTCGCAGTCCAAGATGCTGGAGGCGAACGGCGAGAGCTACAAGAACCTGGAGGACAACCTGCGGGAGATGGGGCTCAAGCTCGACGAGATCCCGCTGGTCATGCAGTTCAACAAGCGGGATCTGCCGAACCTCTCCTCGATCGAGGAGATGAACACGCGGATCAACCGGCACAACGCCCCTTTCTACGAGGCGGTCGCGACCACCGGGATCGGAGTGGAGGACACGCTCAAGGCGATCACCAAGCTGGTGCTCAATAACCTGGCCGCCAAGTACAGGCTGGAGGGGGTGGCCCCGGCTGCGGAGGCCGCCCGCAGGGCCGTCCGCGCCCGGCGCCGGCTCCCCCTGCCGGCAGGCCGGAGGCGGCGCCGAGCCCCGCCGCTGGACCGCCGCCGGCGCCGGCCGCGGAAGCGGCGCAGGAGGACATCGCGCTCGACGCGCTGGAGATCGGAGCGTCGGCCGAGCCCGCCCGCCCGCCGGCCGCCGCGCCGCCCGCGGCGGCTGCCTCGCCCGGGCCGGTGCCGCTCGCGGCGGCGGCGGGGCCCGGGGAGGCGAGTCTGGCCCTCGGGGAGGAGATCGCGCGGGAGGGGTTGGACGAGGCTCCCGAGGGCACCGTGGACCTAGGAGAGGACCTCCTCCAGGAGCTGGAGGAGGAGCCGGTCGCCGCGGGCATGCAGGCCGGGCCTCGGCCCCCCGGCCCGGCCGCCGCGCCCGCGCCGGGGGACGCGCCCGGCCCGCGCGCCGTGCGCCGTCCCGCGCCCGTCGAGGAGCAGCCGATCGACCTCGATGAGCCGATCGACCTCGACGGGGACGGGTGGGACGCCGCGTCTCCCGCGGCGGGGGAGCCACGGGAGCCCGCCGTGATCGACATCGGGCCCGTCTCCCCCGGCCGGGACGGCGTGATCGAGGTCCCCGTGAGCGCCACGGTGGAAGGCCGCCCCGTCCGCCTCACGCTGCGCGTGAGCGTCCGCGTCGCCCGGTGAAGCCGGTCCCGGGATGCCCGATGGGAGAACGACGCCGGCGGCGCCGCTGAACCGACCGGGCCCCGATCCCGCCGAGGTCCTGCGCGGCGCCCCGGAGCAGCGCGAGATGGCGCTGATCCTCGGGCTGGCCTTCTTCCTGAACCTGTTCGGCGGGTCGCTCCTGCAGCTCCTCCACTTCCGCTGGGGGCTCTTCCTCAGCCAGATGCTGTTCATCGCCGCGCCGGCGCTGGCCGCGATCCGGTGGTTCTACCTGGACCGCGGGCGGATCCTTCCCTTCGGCCCCGTCGCGGTGCGGACGCTGGTCCCGGCGCTTCTCGGCGCCGCGGGCCTATACCACCTCCTGACTCTCCTCCTGGCGGCGCAGCAGAGGCTCCTCCCGGGCCCGCCGCCCCTCCGGCCGGCCCTGGAGGAGCTGTTGACCTATCGCGGTCCGGCCGAGTTCGTCGTCGTCCTGTTCCTGGCGGGAGCGGTGGTCCCCGTCTGCGAGGAGATCCTCTTTCGCGGGTTCGTGCAGGCCGGCTTCGTGCGCGCCCTGGAGAGCGCGCCCAAGGGGATCGCCGCGACCGCATTGGCGTTCGCGGTGTTCCACCTCGATCCCTGGCGGTTCGCGCCGACGCTGGTGCTGGGGATCTTCCTCGGGGTGCTGGCGCATCGCAGCCGCGACCTGGTCCCCGCCATCCTCGCCCACTCGACCAACAACGTTCTGGCGATCGGCGCGGGCGCCCTGGGGCCGGCGAGCGCCGAATGGCGAGCGGCGCCATGGTCCCTGGGGGGGGCGCTCCTCCTCCTGGCCGTGGCCAGCTTCCTCCTCGGCCGCCGCCCTGCCTGTCGGCGCCGCGGGCGCGTGCTATAATCCCGCGCCGCCGCTGAATCTCATAGGAGAGCAGGGAGCCATGAAATGCCCGTCCGTCACCGTCGCCCTCGGGGCCGCGCTCTGCCTGGCCTCGCCGCCGGCGCTGTCGCAGTCGCCGATCCGGTTCAGCTCGTACTCGTCCTACAGCGCCAAGTTCGACCTCGCTTCCAAGAAGTTCTCCCTGATCACCAGCGTGGTGGTCTACAACATCAGCGGACAGACGTTCAGCGACGTCCGTTTCAAGCAGACCTATCCCGAGGGCGTCACCGTCAAGGAGACGTACCAGCGCGACGTGGGCACCGAGGCGACCGGAGAGCAGCGCTCGGAGAGGCGGGTGGAGGACAACGTCTTCTACGCGAGCCTCGACAAGTTCCGCAACCGTCAGTACGTCGTGATCTTCAACGAGCTGGAGCTGGCGCGCCGGCTGGACGAGATCACCTTCCCGGGGATCGAGATCAGCTACCTCGACGGGCAGGGGGAGCGCCGCATCGAGCAGCTCGCCGACAACACCTACGACCTGTTCATCTACTCGAACGTGGTCGGGGGGCTGACGCGGTTCCTCAAGAAGTACAACCGGATCACGTTCGATTTCACCAAGGCCGTGCCGGACCGGACGGAGTGGGAGTTCGCCCCGATCGTGGCGAGCGCGCGCGGGCGCTTCCCGACCGGGATCATCGGCACCTTTCCCGGTGAGGACCGCTACAACGGCTACTTCCGCATCCGCAGCGGGCCTCCCGGCGACAACGTCCAGATCCTGGTCGTCTACCGCGACGAGGACGGCAAGACCAAGATCTCGGACAGCGAGCGGCTGCTGTCCGAGGTGCGCGACTACCTCAAGTGGTGCGGCGAGTTCGAGACCGTCGAGGAGGGGCTGAAGGTCTCGAGAGGCAAGTGGAAGAAATACAAGGACGCCTGGTCGATCGAGGGACGCTGGCGCGACACGATCAAGGATCGTCTCGGCGAGGGCGTCCTGAAGGCGAAGGTGTTCCACGGCCCGCGCGAGGACGTGGAGTACATCGTGCTGGCGCTGGCGCACGGCCGCGGCCTGGGCCCGGAGTCGAGCGCCACGCCCAATCCCGGGAAGGAGGCGGAGCTCTCGGCCGAGCTCGACGCGCTCCTCGAGACCTTCAGGTCGTACATCGTGCGGCTGTCTCACGAACGCTGAGATCGCGCCGCCGGCGGCCCGGACGCCCCCTCCGCCGGTCGGCGCGGCGTCCGCGTTGACGCCGGGCGGCGCCGTGCTATAATGCGCGCCCACTTCGGCGCGCAACCCACACCCCCTTGTCGGAGCGACGGGATCTCATGAAAAAGCCAGCGGACGCGTTGAGAATGGTCAAGGACCACGACATCCGGATCGTCGACCTGCGGTTCATGGACCTGCCCGGACTATGGCAGCACTTCTCGGTGCCGGCCCACGAGCTGAGCGAGACCTCGCTCGAGGATGGGTTCAACTTCGACGGTTCGAGCATCCGCGGTTTCCAGGCGATCAACGAGAGCGATATGACGGTCATCCCGGATCCGGAGACCGCGTTCGTCGATCCGTTCACCGAGATCCCGACGCTGGCGATCATCTGCAACGTGGTCGACCCGATCACCAAGGAGCGCTACGGGCGGGACCCCCGGGGGATCGCGCAGCGGGCCGAGAACTACCTGAAGTTCGCCCGGATCGCCGACCGGGCGCACTTCGGGGCGGAGGCCGAGTTCTTCATCTTCGACGACGTCCGGTTCGACCAGAACACCCACTGCGGCTACTACTTCGTCGACTCGGTCGAGGGCCAGTGGAACTCGGGGAAGGACGAGCGCCCCAACCTGGCGTACAAGCCGCGGCACAAGGAGGGCTACTTCCCGGTGCCGCCGCACGATCATTTCCAGGACCTGAGGTCGGAGATGGTCCTCAACCTCGAGCGCTGCGGCGTGATGGTCGAGGCCCACCATCACGAGGTGGCGTCGGGCGGCCAGGCGGAGATCGACGTCCGCTACGACACCCTGACGCGCGCGGCCGACAACGTTGTGGTCTACAAGTACGTGGTCAAGAACACCGCCCGGGCGCGCGGCCGGACCGTGACCTTCATGCCCAAGCCGCTGTTCGGAGACAACGGGACGGGGATGCACTGCCACCAGAGCATCTGGAAGGACGGGCGGAACCTTTTCGCGGGGGACGGATACGGCGGGCTGTCGGAGACGGGCCTGCATTACATCGGCGGGCTCCTGAGGCACTCCCCGGCGCTCGCGGCGCTCATCGCTCCGACCACCAACTCCTACAAGCGGCTGACGCCGGGGTTCGAGGCGCCGGTCAACCTGGCCTATTCGCGCCGGAACCGGTCCGCCGCGATCCGCATCCCGATGGTCTCCGCCGGCCCGGAGGCGGTGCGGCTCGAGTACCGTCCTCCCGATCCGTCGTGCAACCCGTACGTGGCGTTCGCCGCGATGCTCATGGCGGGCCTCGACGGCATCGAGAACAAGATCGACCCGGGCAGGCCGCTCGACAAGGACATCTACGGGCTGGGGCCGGAGGAGCTGAAGGACGTGCCGTCCCTGCCCGCCTCGCTAGAGGACGCCCTCGGGCAGCTCGAGCGGGACCACGAGTTCCTCCTGAAGGGTGATGTCTTCACCGAGGACAACATCCGCCTCTGGATCACCTACAAGCGCGAGCGCGAGGTCGACCCCATGCGCCTGCGGCCCCACCCGTTCGAGTTCGCGCTCTATTTCGACATCTGATCCGGGGACGCGAAGCCCGCTGCACGATCGCCCGGCCCGGAGGGAAGGCCCCCGATGAACCTGCCCGAGGTGCGCGCCGCCCTGTCCGCGCTCCTGCCCGATGACCTGGGGGCGCGTTTCGCCGGGCAGGTCGAGCGGCTGCCGGACCCGGGGGGGGCCCTCCAGAGCCTGCGCTCCTTCATCGGCGCCCACGGCGGCCCGCCCGATCGGGGCGTGCTGCACGATTTCCTCACCCTGGCGGGCTTCAGCCCTTACCTGGGCGGCCTGCTGGTCCGGCATCCCGGCTTCCTGGACGTCCTCGCCTCCGGCGGCCCGAGCCGGGGCCCCCGCACGCGCGAGGATCTCGAGGAGGATCTGGCGCGCTTCCAGCTGCTGAACGCCGACCTCGGCGCCTCGAACGTCCTGCGGCGCTTCAAGCAGCGCGAGTATCTGAGGATCGCCTTGGCCGACGCGCTCGGGACGGCGGACCTGTCGGCGATCACCCGGGCGCTGTCGCTGCTCGCCGATGTCCTGCTGGAGAAAGCCATCCGGCTGGCGCGGGTGCCTCTGGAGGCGCGCTACGGCCGCCCGACGAGCCGCGACCACCGCGGTCGCCTGGAGGAGGACGTCTTCGTGGTGATCGGCCTGGGAAAGCTGGGGGGCGAGGAGCTCAACTACAGCAGCGACATCGACCTCATCTACCTGTTCTCGCGCGACGGGGAGACCACCGGAGCGGGGGGAGCCGGCGGAGGAAGCATCACCAACCGGGAGTTCTTCACGCGGCTGGCGACCGGGGTCACGCGGCTCATCGCGGGCGGGGGTCCGGAGGGCCAGGCGTTCCGGGTGGACCTGGGGTTGCGGCCGGGAGGGAGGGACGGCGACCTGGTGACGACGCTGCAGGCTGCGGTCTCCTATTACCGCAGCTGGGCCGAGCCGTGGGAGCTGCAGGCTCTGGTCAAGGCCCGCCCGGTGGCCGGGGATCTGACCCTCGGCCGGCGGTTCATCTCAGGGATCGGGCCTCTGGTCTACGTCGCCGAGCCCGATCCATACAGGACGCTGGAGATCGCGGCGATGAAGGACCGCATCGATGCCCGGCTGAGCGCGGAGGGGCGGTCCGAGACCGACGTGAAGCTCGGCCGCGGGGGGATCCGCGAGCTGGAGTTCGCGGTCCAGGCGCTGCAGCTGCGGCATGGCGGTCACGATCCCTGGCTGCGCCAGGGCAATACCCTCCTGGCGCTTCACCGGCTCGCCGAAAAGGGGTTCCTCGGGCTCGAGGACTACTCGCGCCTGTGTCAGGCCTATGTGTTCCTTAGGAACCTGGAGCACCGCCTGCAGCTCGGGCGGAACCGGCAGACCTCGGGCCTGCCGGCGGCTCCCCGCGACCTCGAGATCCTGGCCCGGCGGATGGGGTTTCGGGACGCGCCGCCCGGGTCCGGCCTGGCCGCGGGGCGCCTGGCGCTGGCGCTCGAGACCCACAGGACCGCAGTGCGAGGCTTTTACGATTCGGTGTTCGGGCAGGCGGCGCAGCCCGAGATCGGCGAGGCGTCGCCCCACCCTTGGATCGATCGGCTGGACGAGGCGGGGCTCAAGAAGCAGCTGCGCCGGGCCGGCCTGGACGACCCGGAGACCGTGATCCGTCCGGTGCAGATGATCCGCAGGCGACTGCAGCCCGCCGCCTCCCCCGCGATCCGGCGGGCCCTGCGCAAGACCGGGATGCTCCTGCTCCGGGCGGCGGCGCGCACCCACAACCCCCGTCGTTCGCTGACCAACCTCGAGAGGCTCATCGCCTCTCTCGCCGCCGACCCGGACGGCCTGCTGGCCTTCCTGTCGCGGCGGGAGATCCTGGGCCCGACGGTCCGGCTCCTGGGCCGGAGCGATCTGCTCGCGTCCCTGCTCATTCGCAGGCCGGGGATCCTCCGGAGCCTCGAGGATCGCGCCAGCGTGCTCCGGAGCCCCGGAGCGGACGAGTACCGCGAGCGGATGCTGGGCGCGGTGCACGACCCCGAGGGCGGAGCGCGCGGCCGCGCCGCCCGCCTGCGCCGCCGGCACCAGGACGCGCTCGCCCTGATCGCCCTGCGCGACACCAACCGTCAGGCCACGCTCCGGGAGGTCCTGAAGTGCCTCTCGAACCTCGCCGACGCGACGCTGCAGGCGGTGGTGCTGCTGGAGGCGGAGGCCATGCGGGGTGGCGCCCACCAGGGGCCGGCCGGGCTCAAGCTGGCTGTGCTCGGGCTGGGGCGTCTCGGCTACCGCGAGATGGACTACGGGTCGGACCTCGACCTGATCTTCGTGCGGGACGAAGGGGGAGCGGAGGCCGCCGGGGCTCGCTCCGCCGCCCATCGGTGGGCCGAGGGGATCGTCCGAACGCTGTCCACGCTGAGCCAGGACGGCCAGCTGTATCAAGTGGACCTGCGGCTCCGCCCGTCCGGATCGGAGGGCGAGCTGGTGAGCAGCGTGGAGGGACTGCGGGAGTACTTCCGGGAATCGGCCGAGGTGTGGGAGTTGCAGTCGTTCCTCAAGGCCAGGCCGGTCGGGGGCGACCCCGAGCTGGGCGCGCGCGCCGTGGCCGAGGTCCACTCCGTCATCCTGGAGCGCGGCCGTCGGCTCGGCCCGGCCGGGTTGGCGGCGGCGGTGGAGTCGATGCGCGAGCGGCTGATCCGGGAGCCCGCGCGGAAGGACGGCGTGAAGATCGGGGAGGGGGGACTGCTGGACATCCACTTCGTCATCGATTACCTCCGGCTGCGACACTCGGTGAGCGACCCTGACGACAAGGACACGCTGAGGCTGCTGAGCCACCTCGGCCGTCTCGGCCATCTGGCGGAGGAGCCGATGCGGGTCCTGTACGAGGCGTATCTGTTCCTCCGGGCCCTGGAGCACGCCATGCGGCTGCTGTACGACCGGCCGCTGGCGCGGCTCCCGGGTGATCCGGTCCGACTGCGCGAGCTGGCCCTCGACCTCGGCATCGGCGAAGGCCGCAGCCCCGAGCGTGAGCTTCTTGAGGCGTTTCGCGGGCACACCTCCCGGGTTCGCGGGCTGTTCGAGGCGATCCTGCGCGGGCGCTGAGCGCCCCGCGCCGCGCACGCGCCCGGTGAAAACCCCCTGAATGATCCTCGGCCCCGGGGTGGGACGGCCCCTCGCCGCGGGCGGTGGAGCGCGCCGCACGGGATCCCGTCGGGATCGGCTGGAGAGGCCGCGGCCGGGCGATCGCGCGCCGGGCGAGGTTTGACATCGTTCGCGACGTTCCATTATCATCGCGACCTGCGCGGCGGGCGTAAGTGCATCGAGCGCAAAGGAATAGCCCGATGGCGGCCGACCCCTTCAAGGACCTCACGATACACCGCAAGAAGGATGAGACCATATACCGGGAGGGGGACCTCGGGAGCGAGATGTACGTGGTGCAGTCCGGGGCGGTGCGCATCTACCGGGAGTATCGCGGGACCATCCAGGAGCTGGCGATCATGGAGAAGGGCGATTTCTTCGGGGAGTTCGCCGTCCTCGAGGGCCTGCCGCGCACCGCGAGCGCCGTGGCGCTGGAGGAGAGCGACCTCATCGAGATCAACAGCACCACGTTCGACAAGATGATCCGCAGCAACATCGAGATCGCGGTGCGCATGCTCCGCAAGCTGAGCAATCGGCTGCAGGAGGCCAATCGGAAGATCGAGCTGCTGTCCCGCGCCGCCGCCAGCGGGAAGCCGGTCGCCGAAGCGGTCTCCGCCATCGACACCGACCAGCCGGCCGAGGCCCCGCCGCCCGCCCCCGAGGCTCCCCCCTCGGAAGGTGTCGAGGCGGAGCCCCGGCCGATCGCGGATGTGGACGTGCCCGAGGGGGCGCTGGCCCTGCTGGTGCTCGAGGGGGGAGAGCGGCATTTCCCGATCACCGGGGAGACGGCGCTCATCGGGCGCTACGATCCGGTCACCGGGACCCGGCCGGAGATCGATCTGACCCAGGTCGATATCAACCGGTCGGTGTCGAGGCGTCACGCACGGATCGTGAGTCAGGACGGGCAGTTCCGGATCTCGGAGGAGGTGGGGGCGCTGAACGGCACCTTCGTCAACGGGCAGCGCCTGACGGCCGGCGAGCCGGTCCCCGTCAAGAGCGGCGATACCGTGGCGCTGGGGATGGTCTCCTTCGTGTTCAAGACGGCCGGGGGCGGCAAGGCGGCGCGATGAGCAGCTTCACGGGCGGGTCGGCCTACGCCATGTCGCGCGACATCGCCGAGGGCCTCGTCCTGGTCAACGCCAACACCTTCCGGAAGTTCACCCCCGAGGAGATGAAGCGGCTCGCCTTCGAGCTGGACCGGGTGCAGAAGGAGGTCCGGGCGGACCAGCCTGCGCAGGACGACACCCAGGCGATCCAGAAGAGGGGCCGCCGTCTCACCCGCGTCAGCCAGGCGATCTCCATCCTCAGGTCCGCGATGAGCCGGAGATGAGCGCGCCGAGTCGGCCCCGCGTCCTCTCCGGCTTCCGCCCGACCGGCCCGATGCACATCGGGCACCTGGTCGGTGCGCTCGACAACTGGGTCAGGATGCAGGACAACCACGAGTGCTTCTTCGCCATCTGCGATTGGCACGCGCTCACCAGCGAATACGCCGACACGGCGCCGATCAAGGGCTACATCATCGACATGGCGATCGACTGGCTCGCGGCGGGGCTCGACCCCGAGCGCAGCACCCTGTTCGTGCAATCGCACGTCCCGCAGCACGCCGAGCTGCACCTCCTGCTGTCGATGATCGTGCCGGTGCCCTGGCTGGAGCGCGTGCCGACGTACAAGGAGCAGCAACAGCAGATGCAGGGGAAGGACCTGAGCAACTACGGTTTCTTGGGCTATCCGGTGCTGCAGACGGCCGACATCCTGGTCTATCGCGCCGACGTGGTCCCGGTGGGGGAGGACCAGCTGGCCCACCTCGAACTGTGCCGGGAGATCGCGCGGCGGTTCAACGCGCTTTACGGCCCGGTCTTCCCGGAGCCGCGGGCCCTCACCACCCGCACGCCGCGGCTTCCGGGGACCGACGGGCGCAAGATGAGCAAGTCGTACGGCAACGCCATCAATCTGGCCGACGACGCCGGGACGATCCGCCGAAAGATCCTCACCATGATCACCGACCCGGCGCGGAAGCGTCGGCAGGATCCCGGGAACCCCGAGGTCTGTCCGGTGTTCGACTTCCACCGGGCGTTCAGCGGCGCGCGGACCATCGAGATGGTGAACGTGGAATGTCGCCGCGCCGGAATCGGCTGCGTGGAGTGCAAGGAAGCGCTGCTCGAGCACCTCGAGCCCATCCTGGCGCCGTTCCATGAGCGCCGGGCGGGGCTCCTCGAGGAGAGGGACCGGGTCGCCGCGATCCTGGAGGAGGGGGCGGAGAGGGCCCGAGCGGAGGCGAGCGCCACGATGCGCCGCGTGCGCGCCGCCATGAAGATCGATTCGGAGCCGAGGCGATGAGCGCCGCCGATCCCGTTCTCGGGCCCGCCGTCGGGGACCCCTTCCGGGTGCGGCTGACGGGCTTCGAGGGGCCGCTCGATCTCCTGCTTCACCTGGTGCGCAAGAGCGACATCGACATCACCGGCATCCCGATCCTGGAGATCGTGCGGCAGTACGACGCCTACGTCGCTCTGGCGAGGAGTCTCAGCCTGGAGGCGGCCGGGGAGTATCTGGTGCTCGCGGCCACGCTCGTCCACCTCAAGTCCCGCCGCCTCCTGCCGACGGACCCCGCCGAGCCGGACCCGCTGGCCGACGAGGCCGCCCCGGACGCGGCCCTGCGGGCGGGCGTCGGGGAGGGTCTCGGCCGGGCCGCGGAGCACCTTCAGGAGCGGGAGGCGCTCATGGAGCTGGTCTACGCGCGGCCCGCCGACCGGGTCGCGGAGTACGCCGGGGAGGAGGGGCTCGAGGTCGACCTGTACGCGCTGCTGAAGGCCTTCCAGGAGATCCTCAAGCGCTCGCAGGCCGGCTCCGGCGAGCCGATCCGGCGCGAGCGGTTCTCGCTGGTCGAGCGCATCGACTGGCTGATCGAGAGGCTGCGCCGCGAGCGGCGCATATCCTTCCGGGACCTGTTCCGCGGAGGGCGGATGGACAGGCTGCTCTGCATCCTGACCTTCCTGGCGCTTCTGGAGGTCATGCGGCTGCAGGTGGCGCGCGCCTACCGGAGCCACCGCGAGTCGGAGATCCTCGTCGTCCTGTCGGGGGAGGCGGGGCAGGGACCGGAGCCGGCCCCGGAGGTCCGGACCCGTGTCTGATCCCTTCGTCCCGCCCGACCCGGGCGCCATGCGCGCCGTCGTGGAGGCGCTCGTCTTCGCGGCGGAGGAGCCGCTGACCGTGTCGGAGCTGAGCGAGCTCTTCCCGGACAGGAGCCGCGACGAGCTGGAGGCGGTCCTGGCGGAGGTCAGCGCCGCGTGCGAGGCGGGCGACCGCGGGCTTCAGGTCGTGCGCGTCGCCGGGGGCTACTCCATGACCACCAAGCCGGCGCACGGGAGCTGGGTGCGCGCCCTCTTCCGCTCGCGCAACCGGCGGCGGCTCTCGAGCGCGGCGCTCGAGACCCTCGCCATCGTGGCCTACCGCCAGCCGATCACGACCCCGGAGATCCAGGCCCTGAGGGGAACGGATCCCAGCGGCGTGCTGCAGACCCTCCTCGACCGGAAGCTCGTGCGGGTGATGGGCCGGAAGAGGGTCGTGGGGAAGCCGATCCTGTACGGCACGACCCGCGAGTTCCTGGCGCATTTCGGCCTCAACTCGCTCGAGGACCTGCCCTGCATGGAGGATTTCGGTCATGTGGTCGCGGCGAGACAGCCGGCGGGCGAGACGGCTCCGTCGACGGGCCTGTTCCGGTGTGACGACGGCTCTCGGGCCGGGGAGACGAACGGTGAAGGGCGGGACGAGGGCGAGCGCCCCCCGGGCGGGGCCTGAAGGGGCGGCCGCGACCCGGCTGCACAAGTACCTGGCCGAGGCGGGTGTGGCCTCGCGCCGCGAGGCGGAGGCGATGATCCGCGACGGCCGCGTGGAGGTCAACGGCATGGTCGTGACGCGCCTGGGCACGCACGTGGACCCGGGGAGCGACGCCGTGCGCGTCGACGGCCGCAGGATCGGCGCGGCCCGGCCGCGCCTCTATTACCTGCTCAACAAGCCGAGGGGGTTCATCACGACCGTATCCGACCCGCAGGGGCGTCCCACCGTCCTGGAGCTGCTGCGGGGGGTGCGCGACAGGGTGTTCCCCGTGGGCCGTCTCGACCGGGGGAGCGAGGGCCTGCTGATCCTGACCAACGACGGCGAGCTGGCGCACGGCCTCACCCATCCCGGGAATCACGTCCCCAGGGTCTACCGGGTCAAGGTCAGCGGGCGGGTGCCGCGCTCGGCGCTCGAGAGGGTCCGGCGGGGGCTGTTCCTGGACGGGCGCCGGACCCTGCCGGCGCGCGTCCACCGCATCTCCACGCAGTCCAACACCTGGCTGCGGGTCACCCTCTACGAGGGCAGGCGGAACCAGATCCGGAGAGTGTTCGAGCGCCTAGGTCACCCGGTGCTCAAGCTGCGCCGGATCGCCCTCGGGCCGATCTCGGATCCCTCCCTCCGGCCCGGGCAGTGCCGCGCCCTGCTGCCGGAGGAGGTACGACGCCTGCGCGAGGCATCCACGTGACGGTCCGCATCCCGGATCACATCCGCCGGATCGGCCCGTACGTGGCCGGCAAGCCGATCGAGGTGGCCGAGCGGCAGGTCGGCCTCAAGGGGATGATCAAGCTGGCGAGCAACGAGAATCCGCTCGGGCCGTCCCCGAGGGCCGTCGAGGCGATCCGCCGGGCGGCCACGGACGTCCACCGGTACCCGGACAGCAGCGGGGAGACACTGCGCCGGGCCCTGGCCGAGCGCCTGGGAGTCCCCTTGGGCCGGATCGTGCTGGGGAACGGATCGACCGAGATCGTCGAGCTGCTCGCGAAGGCCTTTCTGCTCGGCGGAGGGAGCGCCGTGGCGGCCACCGGCGCGTTCATCATGTACGGGATCGCGGTGCGCGCCATGGGGGCCCGCCTGACCCTGGTGCCGCTGAAGGGCGACCGGCACGACCTCGAGGCCATGGCGGCGGCCTGCGACCCGAGCACGGCGCTGGTCTACGTCGGCAACCCCAACAACCCCACCGGCACGTACGTGACGCGCCAGCAGATGCGGGCCTACTTCGACCGCGTGCCGGAGGGGGTCCTCACGGTGCTGGACGAGGCGTATCGCGACTACGTCCTGGAGGAGGACTACGCCGACGGCATGGAGTTCCTCCGCTCGGGGCGCAGCGTCGTCCTGCTGCGAACCTTCTCGAAGATCCACGGTCTGGCCGGCCTCCGGATCGGGTACGCGGTCACGGAGGAACGCGTGGCCGAGGCGCTTCAGGCGGTGCGCTCGCCGTTCAACACCTCGGTGGTCGCCCAGATGGCGGCCCTGGCGGCCCTCGATGACGGCGAGCACGTGGTCCGTTCGCGGGAGGCGAACGCGCGGGAGGTCCGTTTCCTCCAGGGCGAGCTGGCCCGCCGCGGGGTCGAGTTCGTCCCCAGCGCCGCCAACTTCCTTCTGGTGCGACCCGGCATCCCGGGGGAGGAGCTCCACCAGAGGCTCCTGCGGCACGGGGTGATCGTGCGGCCGCTGGAGGCGTACGGCCTGCCGGACGCGGTGCGGGTGACGGCCGGGACCCGTCCGGAGAACCTCCGCTTCCTCGAGGCGCTCGACCGGAGCCTCGGCGAGCCGGAGCCGGCCGGCGGCGGCCGCCCCGGGTCTTCGTAATCCAATGAAAATAAAGTTTTTCCACTTGACAGGCGGGGGGGCGGGCCCGTATAGTAAGCCCATCCTGCCAGTGATGCCTGCCTCCTCGATGGATGTCACGCGACGGAAGGCTGCGCATTGCACCGGGGGCGGGACGGACGCGGAGCCTGTCCAGGCCCGCACCTCAGGTCGAGGTCGATCGCGCGACCGCCTGCAGCGGCTCGCACGGCTGGACCACGGGCGCCGGAGCCCCGACGGCCCGAGACACCACGAGACAAGGAGGTCGCACGCCGCATGGATGTACAGAAGATGAAGGATGATCCCACCCCGGGACAGCTCGAGACCCGCCCGCAGAGGCTGTCCTCCTCTCCCAGGTCGAAAAGACGCGAACCGCTCCGGCCGCTGAAAGGCGTGGACGCGGAGTTCAGCGAGCAGGAGTACCGGCAGCTGATGGAGATGTACGACCAGTCGCTCCGGACGCTGGCGGAGGGGGAGGTCGTGCGCGGGCGGGTCCTGCGCGTCAGCGGGAGCGACGTGGTGGTCGACGTGGGCTACAAGTCGGAGGGGATCATCGACATCGACGAGTTCCTCGGCCCGGACGGGAAGCCGCGCGTCGAGGTCGGGGACGAGGTGGACGTCCTCCTCGAGAAGACCGAGAACAAGGACGGGTACGTGGTCCTCTCGAAAGAGAAGGCCGAGAGGATGAAGATCTGGGAGGAGGTCGAGCGCGCCTACGCCGACGGCCGGCCGGTCACCGGGATCGTCAAGGAGCGCATCAAGGGCGGCTTGTCGGTGGACATCGGGGTCCGCGCCTTCCTGCCCGGATCGCTCGTCGACCTCAGGCCCGTGCGGAACCTCGACGCCATGAAGGGGAGAGAGTTCCAGATGCGGGTCATCAAGGTGAACCGGAAGCGGGGCAACATCGTGCTGTCCCGCAAGGCGGTGCTCGAGGAGGAGAACGCGCAGAAGAAGCGTGAGACCCTCGAGGCGCTTGCCGAGGGGAAGGTGATCCGGGGCACGGTCAAGAACATCACCGAGTACGGGGCGTTCATCGACCTCGGCGGGCTCGACGGCCTGCTGCACAAGACCGACATGTCCTGGGGCAGGGTGAACCACCCCTCCGAGCTGTTCAACGTGGGGGACGAGGTCGAGGTCGTGGTCCTCAAGTTCGACCCCGAGAAGGAGCGCGTCTCGCTGGGATACAAGCAGCGCTCGGAGGATCCGTGGGAGAGCGTCGAGGACAAGTACCCGCGGGAGTCCCGCGTCCGGGGCAGGGTGGTCAGCCTGACCGACTACGGCGCCTTCATCGAGCTGGAGCCGGGCGTCGAGGGGCTGATCCACGTCTCGGAGATGTCGTGGACGAAGCGGGTCAAGCACCCCTCGAAGGTGCTGGCGGTGGCGGACACCGTCGAGGCGGTGGTGCTGGACGTCGACCGGGCCGCCCGGCGTCTGTCCCTAGGCCTCAGGCAGACCGAGCCGAACCCGTGGCAGGTGATCGGCGAGAGGTACCACGAGGGGGACCGCATCACCGGAACGGTCCGCAACCTGACCGACTTCGGCGCCTTCATCGAGGTCGAGGAGGGCATCGACGGCCTCGTGCACATCTCGGACATGTCCTGGACCAAGCGGCTCCGGCACCCCTCGGAGATGTTCAAGAAGGGCGACGAGGTGGAGGCCGTCATCCTGAAGATCGACTCGGAGAACCAGCGGCTCTCGCTGGGGGTCAAGCAGCTGCAGCCGAACATCTGGGAGGAGTTCTTCAAGACCCACGCGATCGGCGACCGGCTCACGGGCCGGGTGGTCCGGCTGACCGACTTCGGCGCCTTCATCGAGCTGCAGGAGGGGATCGAGGGCCTGATCCACGTGTCCGAGATCGCCGAGGAACGGGTCGAGAAGCCGTCCGACAGGCTGCGGGTCGGCGACGCCGTGACCGCCAAGATCATCAAGATGGACATCGCCGAGCAGAAGATCGGTCTGTCGATCAAGGGGGCCCTGCTGGACGAGAGCCGGGAGGATATGGAGAGCTACCTTCGGGACCAGGGCAGGGCGGGGATCAATCTGGGAGACGTCATGGAGCGCGCCGGGGGACGCAGGCGCGAGGAGAAGCGACGCCGCGACAAGGACTCATACGGGCACGACGAGGAGGAGTAGGCGAGCCCAAGGGATCCCGAGCCGCCGCAAGCCGGCGGCGCGGAGCGAGAGGCGTTCATGACCAAGGCCGAGCTAGTGGAAGAGGTGGCCCGCGTTTCCGAACTGACGAAGAAGCACTCCGAGATCATCGTCAACACCGTCTTCGACTCGATCGTGTCCGCGCTTCGGAACGACGAGAAGATCGAGCTCCGGGGGTTCGGGAGCTTCCGTATCCGGCAGCGCCGCTCCCGCCAGGGACGCAATCCGAAGACCGGCGACAAGGTGGACGTTCCGGCGAAACGCATCCCGTACTTCAAGCCGGGCAAGGAGCTCAAGGAGCTGATCAACTCCTCGGCGCCCGCGTCCGCGCGTGCCGGCTCGGCGGCCTCGACGTCCGGCTCGGAGCCCTGATCCGGCCGACGTGCCCGAGGCCATTCCACCGACGGGCCCAGCATGCAACGCCTGTTCAGCCCATGGCGCCTGCGCTACATCACCTCGGCGCGCCGCGACCGGGACGGCTGCGTCTTCTGCCGCGCCTTCCGGGGCCGCCGCGACCGGGAGAACCTGGTCCTCTACCGGGGGCGGCGCAACTTCGTCATTCTCAACAAGTACCCATATAATAACGGCCACCTGATGATCGTGCCGAACGGCCACCTGCCGCGCCTCGAGCAGGCCTCGGCCGATCACCTGGAGGAGATGATGGGCCTGGTCATCCGCTGCGAGCGGGCGCTGCGGGCCGCCTACCGACCGACCGGGATCAACCTCGGAATGAATCTCGGTACCAGCGCCGGCGCCGGCATCCACGGGCACTATCACCTGCACCTGGTGCCGCGCTGGGACGGGGACACCAATTTCATGACGGTCGTCCACGGGACCCGCGTGATCCCCGAGTCGCTGTCCCGGACCTACAAGCGGCTCAGGCCCCTGCTCGCCGGCCGGCGTTCGTCCGGCCGGCCGCGGGGAGGACCATCCCGCCGCCGGCGGGGCGGGAAGGGGAGCGGGTGATGGCCGGCCCCCGGACCCGGCCCGCGCGCAGCTTCCACATCGAGACCTGGGGCTGCCAGATGAACGTGCACGACACGGAGAAGATGGCCGGCATCCTCGCCTCGCTCGGGTACGCACCGGCGGACGGACCGGGGCGGGCCGACCTGATCCTCCTCAACACCTGTAGCGTGAGGGAGAAGGCCGCGGCCAAGGTGTTCAACCGGCTGGGGCGGCTGCGGCGGCTGAAGCGGCGCAATCCAGACCTCATGATCGGAGTCTGCGGGTGCGTGGCCCAGGTGGAGGGGGAGGCGATCTTCCGGCGGGCGCCGTACGTCGACCTGATCATGGGCCCGCGCAACATCGCTCAGCTGGGATCCCTCCTGGAGCGGGCCCGTCGGGACGGGCGGTCCATCAGCCTCGCCCGGAGCGACGACCCGATCGTGTTCCCATCCGGCACCGCCGCGCGCTCCGACGGGCCGCGTGCCTACGTCACGGTGATGGAGGGGTGCAACAAGTCGTGCTCGTTCTGCATCGTCCCGTTCACCAGGGGCAGGGAAGTGTACCGGCCGGCCGGCGACATCCTGGCGGAAGTCCGTGAGCTCGCCGCCCGGGGGTTCCAGGAGATCGAGTTCCTGGGCCAGAACGTCAACGCCTACCACCACGGCGCGGAGGATCTGGCGTCGCTGCTCGAGATGGCCGACCGCGTGCCGCAGGTCCGGCGCATCCGGTTCACGACCTCCCACCCGGGCCACCTGAAGCGCCGGATCATGGATGCCATGCGCGACGTCCCTTCGGTCTGCAACCACCTCCACCTTCCGGTCCAGTCGGGCTCGGACCGCGTCCTGAGGATGATGAACCGGGGATACACTCGGGCGCGCTACCTGGAGAAGATCGACGCCCTCAGGGCGCGGGTCCCGGACGTCACCTTCAGCACCGACGTGATCGTCGGTTTTCCGGGCGAGACGGAGGCGGAGTTCGAGCAGACGCTGTCGCTGCTGCGCGTGGTGGGTTTCGAGCAGGTGTTCGCGTTCGCCTACTCCCCCCGGCCCGGCACGCCGGCGGCGCGGATGACGGATCGGGCGCTGTCTGAGGAGGTCAAGGCCGATCGGCTGCGCAGGCTGCTCGCCCTTCAGGAGGAGATGTCTCTGGCCCGCAACGCCTCCCTGGTGGGCCGCACCTTCGAGGTGCTCATCGACGGCCGCAGCCGGATGGACCCGGCGACACTGAAGGGGCGCACGACCTGCAACCGGATCGTCAACGTCGCGGGCAGCGATCCGTCGCGGCGCGGCTTCCTCACCGTGAGGATCACCAGGGGACACGCCCACTCGCTCACCGGGGTGCCGCTGGAGGGCGCCCGCGCCGCTTGACGGCCCGCCGCCGGCAGGCTATAAAGGGTCCTCCTGAGCGCGGACCCGGCAGGAAGGGGAGGCGTCGTGGAAGTGGAGATGAAGATCAAGGGGTTGATGATCGACCCGATCACCAACATGCCGATCATCATCCTGCGGGACCCAAGCAGCTCCGCGGTCCTGCCGATCTGGGTCGGCATCTTCGAGGCCAACGCGATCGCGCTGCAGATCGAGAAGATCGCCACGCCCCGCCCCATGACCCACGACCTCCTCAAGAGCATGCTCACCGGGCTTCGGGCGACGGTCGAGAAGGTGGTGATCACGGACCTGAAGGAGAACACCTTCTACGCGCTCATCTTCGTCAATCGGGAGGGGGAGACCATGCCGATCGATTCGCGACCGAGCGACGCGATCGCCCTCGCGCTGCGGACCGGCTCGCCCATCTTCGTCAACACCGACGTGATCGAGAAGGCGAAGAACACCGATCTCACCAAGGACGCGGGAGAGTCGGAGCGGATCCGCAAGTGGCTGGAGAGCCTTGACCCGGACGAGATGGGCAAGTACGAGATGTGACCGCCGCTTGGCGCGTAAGTTACTGAAAATAAACGTGTTATAGCAACTCCCAGGCGGGAGCGCACGCGAACGTGATCCTTGCCATCGCGAACCAGAAGGGCGGCGTCGGCAAGACCACGACAGCCATCAACCTCTCCGCCGCCTTGGCGCAGAAGGGCTTCCGGACTCTCCTGATCGACCTCGACCCCCAGGGCAACGCCAGCCTGTCGTTTCTCGACCCGGAGCAGATCCGGCTGTCCGCCTACGACGCCCTCATCGAGGACGGCAAGACGGTCAAGGACGCCATCCATAAGACCAGCCTGAAGGGTCTGGATGTCCTCCCGGCCCGCATCAGCCTGGCCAAGTTCGAGAGCAAGCTTCTCGGGGACATCGACAGCCACTTCAGGCTGAAGGATCGCCTCAAGCCGGCCGCATCCCCGTATCAGTACGTCGTCATCGACACCCCTCCGACGCTCGGCCTCCTCACGGTCAACGCGCTCGTCGCCGCGACCCACCTGCTGGTCCCGATACAGTCCTCGTACTTCGCCCTGGAGGGAACCGACGACCTACTGGAGACGGTCGAGAAGATCCGGGCACGCCCGAACCCGAGGCTGGAGTTTCTAGGCGTCCTGATCACCATCCACGACAAGCGCACCCTCCTCGGCAGGGACATCAAGAACCATATCAAGGAGGTATTCGGGCCGAAGGTGTTCCGGACCGTCATCTCCCGCAGCGTCAGGCTCGAGGAGAGCCCCGCGTACAAGGAGCCGATCTTCTCCTTCGCCCCCCACTCAAGCGGGGCGCTGCAGTACTACAAGCTCTCGGAAGAGGTGATAGGTCGTGTCTAAGCAGCGAGGCCTCCCGGCATACAGGAGGATGAGGCACGACCACCACTTCGTCGACCACCTCTCCACCGGCACCGCGGACAACCTCGGCCGCATGATCCCACTGGACCTGTTGGTGCCCAACCCCGACCAGCCAAGGAGGTCATTCGGGGACATCGGGGATCTGGTCTCGTCCATTAAGGAGAAGGGCGTCCTCGAGCCGGTCCTCGTGCGTCCAAGCGGCGAGAAGTTCCAGATCATCGCCGGCGAGAGGCGATACAGAGCATCTATCGAGGCGGGGCTGTCCCAGATTCCCTGCATTGAGATCGACGTCGACGACAGGGGAGTGCTGGAGATCAGCCTGATCGAGAACCTGCAGCGACGCGATCTCAGTCCCTTCGAGGAGGCCGACGGCCTCCTGAAGCTGTCGGAGAAGTTCCTCTACACTCACGAGGAGATCGCCGGGAAGCTGGGCAAGTCAAGGAGCTCCATCACCGAGACCCTGACGCTGAACCACATCCCGGTGGAGCTGCGAGACCTGTGCAGAGAGGCCGGGATCGCGGCGCGGTCGACCCTCCTGCAGATCGCCAGGCAATCGAATCCGGAGGCGATGGCCAGGATGATCGACGAGATCAGGCGCTCCGGGCTCACCCGGGACGAGGTGCGCAAGCTTCACGCGGATGAGAAGAGGGGTCCCGGGAGGCCCAAGGGGTTCGTCTTCAACTTCAGGTCGCCCGACAAGGGGTTCTCCCTGAACCTGAAATTCCGGAGGTCGGAGGTGAGCAAGGAGGAGATCATCCGGACGCTCCGGGAGCTGATCGAGAACCTGTCTCACTCCTGATCCCCAGGCAAAATCGGCATTTCTCTGGTGTGATGTCGGCGCGCCGACATTGGGATGGTAGGGTCTGTGGACTTGGGAGCGGGAGGTGCTCGGCGCTCATGGGCGCGATGCCGAGCGGGACCTGGGGGTGGGGGGCCGGACGATCCAGGCCGCTGGAGGCGGGAGGACCTATGGGATGGGGCGCTGCTGGGCGCTGCGGGATCGATCGTGCTAGGTTTACATAAGATATCTTATCGGACCTTGGTAGCCCGGACCCCGATCGCTCGCGGTTGACGCGATCCGGTCGGGCCCCCTAACATCGATGCGATGAAGCTCCTCGGGGCTCTGCGGCCCGACCGCCTCTGGAGATACATCTTCGGGGAGATCCTGTCTCCCTCTTTGCTGGGGCTCGGGGTGTACGTGCTCGTCTTCCTCATGAACGCCCTGTTCGAGCTCGCGGAGCTGGCCATCAAGAAGGACCTGCCGCTCCTTACGGTCGGGCGCATCCTGTTCTACTACCTGCCGAGGGTGCTGGTGCTGACGACCCCGATGGCGATCCTGCTCGGCGTCCTCGTCGGCATCGGGCGCCTGAGCACGGATAGCGAGATCGTCGCGCTGAGGGCGGCGGGGGTGAGCTACTGGAAGGTCCTCTACCCGGCCCTGGTGCTCGGCCTGATCGGCTGGGGGTTCGGCAGCTACCTGATGCTGCAGGTGGAGCCCGAGGCCAACTACCGGCGTCGGAGCATCACGACCCGGCTCGCCTATTCGGCCGACCCGCGGCGCGAGATCAAGCCGCGCGTCTTCTTCGAGGAGATCCCGGGGATACTCCTGTACGCGGACGAGGTCCATCAGGGCGGGGATTTCCTCGAGAAGGTCTTCATCCATCAGACGCGCGAGGGGGGCGAGGAGCTGACCACCGTCGCCCGTCGGGTCCAGATCGACTACGACCGCGAGCAGGGAGTGGCGTTCTTCTACATGGAGTCGGGGCTCAGCCACAGCGTCGATCCGGACGACCCGGAGAGCTACCACGTCAGCCAGTTCGAGCGGCAGATGCTCCGGCAGGAGCCGGACGAGGCGTTCCGGATCAAGAGCAGCCTGCTGAGCCGTCCCTCCCCTAGGAACTGGCGCGAGCAGAACCTGAGCGAGCTGGCACGCTCGATCCTGCGGGCCGGCGCCATCACCCACGAGGAGACGCGCCGGAGGGTGATCGGCACCCTGTTCGCGATCGTTCACGAGAGGTTCGCCCTGCCGGTCGCGTGCCTCGTCTTCGCGCTGCTCGGCGTCCCGCTCGGGATCATGAACCGGCGCGGCGGCAAGGCCTCCGGATTCAGCCTCAGCATCGCGATCGCCATCCTCTACTGGATCCTGCTGTCGACCGGCGAGGGGCTGGTCAAGCAGGGCAGGCTGTCCCCCTTCGTGGGCCTGTGGGTCGGGAACGCCCTGCTCGGGGCGCTCGGCGTCGTGCTCTTCCTCCTGCGGGAGCGCACCGAGAGCCTGCAGATCTCCTTCCTGGTGCCCGCCCGGCTGCAGCGCGCCCTCGCGGCGCTGAGGCGTCGCGAGGAGGACCAGCTCGACGCCCGCCGGCTCAGGGCGCTCGAGGTCGTGCCGGAGGCGGTGCGGCCCCCGGAGTTCGCGAGGGTCCGGGGGGGGCGGCGCTCCTCGACCCGGAGGAGCCGGCGGGCGGCGCGGCGCCGTGGTATCCGGGCCGGGGGCGCTCCGAGCGGGACGCTGTGCCTGGTCCCCTCCGTCGATCCGGAGGCCGGCGGGAGCGGCGGGTCCGATGATCTGGCGCCCGTCGAGCCGGGGGCGGTCGGCCGGTCCCGGACGATACGGGTCGGGCTGCTCGCCGGAATCGCGGTGCTGGCGGGCCTCGCGTCCATCTCCTTCAGTCCGTTCCTGCTGGTCGCGATCACGCTCCTGGCTCTCTTCCTGGTCTTCAGCACCACAATGGACCGCTACGTCCTGGCCCGGTACGGGACCGTGCTCGCCGGATGCCTCGCGTCGCTGTTCACGCTCGTGGCTGTCTACGAGTTCATCCAGATCATGGACGAGCTGGTGGAGCGCAGCCTGCCGGTCGGCCTGGCGCTGAGCTATCTCAAGTACCGCAGCCCGTGGATCCTGGCGCAGATCCTGCCGATGTCGTCGCTGGTGGCGACCTTCATGACGTTCGGGGCGATGTCGCGGCTCAACGAGGTCGTGGCGCTCAAGGCGAGCGGGACGAGCATCTATCGCCTCTCGATGCCGGTCGTGGTCGTGGCCGTCGCGCTGAGCACCCTGGCCTACGTCAACTACGACTACCTGATGCCGCACGCGAACCGGAAGGCGCGGCAGGTCAAGGACGTGATCAAGGGGAAGACGCCCCGGACCTACCGGGTTCAGAAGGAACGGTGGGTGTTCGGCGAGCAGGGCCGGCTTTACAACTTCGCCACCTACACGCCGCCCCACTTCCCGGTCCTGCCGGCCGCCGGCCGGAGCGGCACCTTCCAGGGGTTCAGCGCCTACCGCCTCGACCCCGAGACGTTCCAGATCCGGCGCCGGGTTCACGCCAGGAACGCGGTCTACGACACGGATCACTGGGTCCTCCGCGACGGGTGGATCCGCGAGTTCCGGGACGGGCGGGAGTCGTTCGAGGCGTTCGCCGAGAAGCGATTCGACTTCCCCGAACGGCCGGCCTACTTCGTGGGTGAGTGGAAGAGCCCCCAGCAGATGACCTTCGCCGAGCTCAAGGGCTTCGTCCGCGACCTCGACCGCCGGGGGTACGACGTCCAGGAGCTGGCCGTCGATCTGTACGACAAGTCGGCCATACCGCTGGTGTCGCTGACGATGGTGGTGCTCGGGCTCCCCTTCTGCTTCCGGATGGGACGCCGCGGCTCGCTGTACGGGATCGGCGTCGCCATCGTGCTGGCGCTGCTCTTCCTCGTGACTTTCTCCGCCACCAATGCGCTCGGCGGCGTCGGGCTCGTCCCCCCGTTCCTCGCGGCGTGGGCCCCGAACATCCTGTTCGCGGGGAGCGGCGTCTACCTACTCCTGCGGACCTCGACCTGATCCCCCATCCTTGCGTCCCGCCAGGAAGAGCGCGCGCTCGGCCTCGTAGCGGACCGATTGCGCGGGATCGAGGCGCGCGATCGCCCGGAGCTCCGGCTCGACCTCGCCCCGCTCCGGCCAGGAGGCGATCGCCGTCACAGCCCTCGCCCGGACGGCGGCATCCTTGTCGTTGCGGGCGCGCTCGATGACCGCCGCGAGGGTGCCGCGCGCCTCGTCGGGCCGTTGGTCGAGAACGGTCCCGGCCCCGTCCCGGAAGATCTGCGCGATCAGGTCCAGGGCTTTGAGGCGCAGGGCGCCCGACGGGTCGGAGAGCAGGGGGAGCAGCCGGACGAACAGGTCCGGCCGTCCGGCCCTAAGCCGCAGGATCTCCTCCAGGGCGGTCTCGACTCGGTACGGGTTGTCGTCCTCCAGGAGCGACACGAGGCGGCCCAGCTGGCTGGCCGGAGGCTGACGCGCGATGTCGACGAAGGAGCGGACCGCGTCGAGGATGATCGACGGCCCTTCCGCGGGGAGGGTGAAGCGTCCGGACGGTCCCCGGAGGAGCGCGTAGATGTCCCGGTTCTTCTCCTTGTTCCGATTCACCCCCTCGTACGGCACCAGGAACAACAGCTCGTCCTGCCCGTCCGGAAAGACGATCGGCTCGGTGCTCCGCCTGCGGTTGAAGTTGAACTCCCTGAACGCGATCCGAAGCGACGGGGCCGGAGGCTCTCCCTTCAGGGTCTCCACCAGGTCGACGATTGCAAACCGCAGCGCCCCCTCGCGCACCCGGGCGTGCACGACGAGCTCCGAGCGCGCCACCATCTGGAAGAGATTCAGCTCCTTCCCCTCGCCGGCGCGGGCGGTCCCGGCCGCGCCGGTGAGCGCGGCAGCGCAAGCCGCCGGCAGGACGATCGTCCTCCGGAGGCGCGGGTTCATCCCGGGCTCTCCTCGCGCAGCTCCTCGAGCCTGCGCCGGAGCCGCGGCTGCTCGGGCTCGATCTCCAGGGATCGCCGCATCGCCGCGAGCCCTCCCTGAAGGTCCCCCGCCCGGATCAGTGCTTCTCCCAGGAGCGCCTGCAGCTCAGCCGAGCCGGGCGCCGCGGCGCAGCCGCGGGACAGCAGCTCGATCGCGCCTGTGGTCTCCCCGCGCGCCATGAGGGCGCGGCCGAGGGCCGCGTAGCCCCGGGCGTAGCCCGGGTCGACCTCCACGGCGCGCCGCAGGGCGCTCTCCCCTTCCTCTGCGCTTCCCCGCTTCAGCAGCGCCAGGCCGAGGTTATGGTAGGCGTCCGCGTAGCCCGGGTCGAGCTGGACCGCCTTCCGGTAGGCGGCGATCTCCTCCTCCGCGAGGCCGAGCCGGCCGTAGACGGCGCCGAGGTTGTTGTGCGCCGAAGCGTGCGAGGGGTCGAGCTCGATGGTCCGCTCGAGCTCGCGGCGCGCTTCCTGGAGCCGGCCGAGCATGTAGAGCAGCCCGCCGTAGTTCGAGCGCACGTCGGCGTTGTTCGCGTCGCGGCGCAGGGCGTTGCGGAACTGCCGCTCGGCCTTCTCCAGATCCCCCTTCTCCTCGTACATGAGGGCGAGGTTGCTGTACGACCCGGCGAATTCCGGGTCGGCCTCGATCGCTCGGCGGAAGGCGGCGATCGCCTCGTCCGGGCGTCCCTCCCGCTTGTGGATCAGGCCGATGTTGTTGTAGGGCTCCGCGTAGTCGGGGTCGACCTCCACCGCGCGCCGGAACAGCCGGAGCGCCTCGTCGGTTCGGCCCAGGCGGTCGTAGAGCAGGCCGAGGCTGTTGTGCGCCTCGGTGAAGTTCGGCTCGTATCGGAGCGCCCGCTCGAAATGGGCCTTCGCCTCCTGCAGTCTCCCCTGCTCCATCCGGATCGTGCCCAGCAAGTTCTCGGCCTCCTTGGACCGGGGGGAGCTCTCGAGGAGTTCGCCGAGAACGGACGCGGCCGCGTCGTACTGCTTCATCGCGAGGCGGGCCCTGGCGATGTTGATGCGGGCGATCGCGAGGTCCTCGGATCGCTCGATGGCCCGCTCGAATTCGCCGATCGCCTCCTCGTACCGCCCCATCCGCAGGTGCAGGATGCCGCGATTGTTGTGGGAATTGGCGGTGTCCTGGCGGAGGTACCCGAGCGATTGCAGCTTCTCGCGGATCCGGCGCTCCCCTTCCGGATCCCGGGGTATCGGACCGGCCGCGCGGCCGTCATCGGTGCGGATCGCCGCCGTCGCGCCGCCCTCGTAGGTCTCGCGGTAGGCCACCGGGTGCCGATCCAGGAAGTCGGACGAGAAGGCCTCCATGATCGGACGCCCGTCCATGTCCTCGGCCACCGGCAGCCCGTACAGGGCCAGAACCGTGGGGGTGATGTCAAGGACGGAGGCCTCCCGGAGGCGATGGCCCGATCGGAAGGGGGGCCCGTGGAGGATGACGATGCCGTACTTCCGGTGCCAGTCGGCCGCCTGACCGAAGCCGATGCGCGAGTCGGTCAGCGGCCGGTTCTCGCCGGTGCGGAACCCGTGATCCGAGCAGACGATGACCGCCGTGTCGGGCCCGGCCTCCTCCACCAGCCTCCCGACGATGGCGTCGGCGTGGCGGTAGTAGCGCTCGACCGTGCTCCCGAACAGCCTCGCCGCCCTGCGGCCGATCCCCTCGAGGGCCGGAGGCGCGTACGGCATGAACAGGTGCGCCACGGTGTCGGTCCCCTCGAGGTAGAAGGCCAGGAAGCGGGGCTCGAATCG
Organism: Acidobacteriota bacterium; assembly: GCA_046758905.1. GTDB lineage: Bacteria > Acidobacteriota > Polarisedimenticolia > Gp22-AA2 > Gp22-AA2 > JBHIBC01. Next base: position 79,739 of record JBHIBC010000001.1, read on the forward strand.
CTTCGCCAGCGCGACGGCGGCGCGGGCGTAAGTGTCGCCCCCGGCCAGGACGGTCTTGAACTCGTCCACGAGCCTCGCCTCGTCCGGGGACAGCGGGCCGTCCACCGACCCGAGGCGGATGTAGCGCAGGAGCTCCCGCCTGCGGATCGTCTCCGGCCGCACCCTCAGCGACGCGACCAGCCCGCCCGCGTCGGGGGGGTGCACCATCCCCTCCCCCGTCGCCTCGACCTTCAGCCGCGGCCCGGAAAGCTGATAGGCGACCCGGTCGGTGACCACGAACCCGTTCACCGGCTCCGCCGGGAAGGTGGCCCACCATCCGACCACCCCGACCTCGACGCCGCGCTCGCCCAGGATGTTCCAGATCGCCTTGACCTTGCGGAGGGTGGAGGTGACGGGGACGTGCTCCCCCTCTCCGTCCACCGAGGCGACGAAGTCGATGATCCCGTGCCGCCCCGGGAGCACCCCGGTGGCCACGCTCGTCCACACGACCGGCGACAGCATCGGGGTGATCGTGCGCAGCCGGCCGCGGACGCCGCTCCGGGCGAGACGCGCCAGGTTCGGAACACGGCCCGAGGCGATCAGCGGGTCGATGATGTTCCAGTCCGCCCCGTCGAGCCCGATCAGCAGCACCTTCATTCCGGGCACGCACGGGGTGTCCGCCGCGGCGCTCGTGAAGCCCGCGCGGATACTCACCTGCTCGATGTCGCAGGAGAGGAGCACGAGCCCGGCCGGGCGGAAGCGCCGGTCCAGGTGCCGCGCCAGCGCGGCGCGCAGCTCCTCCTTGCGGGACCCGGAGATGTCGGAGTAGGAGGACGAGCCGATCTCGGTGCGCAGCCCCTCCTCGGCCCACCGGGCGATGGCGTCGCGCTCGCGCGCCGGACCGGCGGAGCTGTGGACCTCCAGCACGCGGTCGGCATCGACGCGGTAGCGCAGCGTCGCCCGCGCCACCACCTCGGTCCCCTCGCGGGTGACCACGGGGGCGTCCTCCCCGACGAGCAGGGACAGGGTGGCCCCCTCCCCCGGATAGAAGGAGAGGCGCAGGACGCCCGGGGGCACCAGGTGCCATCCGGCGCGCGCCACACGCGGCTTCACAGGGAGGATGGCGGAGTCCAGGACGGCGATCCCGTCGGACGGCACCGTCCTGCGGACGCCCCCCGCCAGCCACACGGCGGCCGCCAGGAAGCTCACCCCGAACGGGATCCTGTGCCTCCGCAGAAACTCCAGGCTCATGGTGCCGGCACCGCCGGAGGGGCGTTCAGGTTCCCTCGGTCCAGCTGGAGAGGTAGGCCTGCTGCTCGGGCGTGAGGGCGTCGATCCGGATCCCCATGGTCTCCAGCTTCAGCCGGGCGATCTCCCGATCGATCTCGACCGGGACGGGATGGACCTGGCGCGCGAGCGAGGCCCCGTTCCGGGCCAGGTGCTCGCAGGCCAAGGCCTGATTGGCGAACGACATGTCCATGACCGCGGCCGGATGGCCCTCCGCCGCCGCCAGGTTGACCAGCCTCCCCTCCGCCAGAAGATTGATGCGCCGGCCGTCGCCGAGCGTGTACTGGTCCACGTGCTCCCGGAGCCGGGTCCTTCGGCCGGCGGCGAGATCCTCGAGGCCCGGGATGTCGATCTCCACGTTGAAGTGGCCCGAATTGGCGATCACCGCCCCGTCCTTCATCGCCCGGAAGTGCTCCCGCCGGAGGACGTGCTTGTTGCCCGTGAGGGTGATGAAGATGTCCCCGACCCGGGCCGCCTCCCCCATGGTCATGACCTGGTAGCCGTCGAGGGCGGCCTCCAGAGCCTTGACCGGGTCGACCTCGGTGACGACGACGTGGCCGCCGAGCCCGCGCGCCCGCATCGCCACCCCGCGCCCGCACCAACCGTACCCGACGACGACCACCTTCAGCCCCGCCACCAGCAGGTTGGTGGCGCGGATCACGCCGTCGAGGGTGCTCTGGCCGGTCCCGTAACGGTTGTCGAAGAAGTGCTTGGTCATCGCGTCGTTGACCGCGATGATGGGATAGGCGAGGACCCCGTCGTTGGCCATGCTGGTCAGGCGGATCACTCCGGTCGTCGTCTCCTCCGTCCCTCCCAGGACCCCTCCCAGAAGGTCGCGCTTTCGCGAGTGCAGCGTCGACACCAGGTCGGCCCCGTCGTCGAGGGTCATGCGCGGGCCGCCCTCCAGGGCCATCAGGATGTGCCGGTAGTAGGTGTCGTTGTCTTCGCCCCGGATCGCGAACACGCAGATCCCGAAGTGCCGCGCCAGCGCGGCCGCCGCGTCGTCCTGGGTCGACAGCGGGTTGCTGGCGCACAGCCTCACCCGCGCCCCCCCCTCCGCCAGGGTCCGCATCAGGTTCGCGGTCTCCGTCGTCACGTGCAGGCAGGCCGCCACCCGGACCCCGTCGAGCGGCTTCTCCCTGGCGAAGCGCGCCCGAATGGTCCGCAGCACCGGCATCTGGGCGTCGGCCCAGTCGATCCGCGAGCGGCCCTTCTCCGCCAGTGCCAGGTCCTTGACCTCATTCTCCGGTTGCGCCACGCCTCCCGCCTCCTTTCTGTTCGGCTCCCGAACGGTTCACAGCTTCGCCCCCTCGCGCAGTGCCTCGGCGCGGTCGGTCCTCTCCCAGGTGAACTCCGGCTCGGTCCGGCCGAAGTGGCCGTACGCCGCGCTGCGCCGGTAGATCGGGCGCAGCAGATCGAGCGCGTCGATGATCTCCCGCGGGCGCAGCCCGAAGTGCTCGCGGATCAGCCGCACGATCAGCTCGTCCGCGATCCGGCCGGTCCCGCCGGTGCGGACCATCACCGACACGGGGTCGGCCACCCCGATGGCGTAGGCGATCTGCACCTCCACCCGGTCGGCGATCCCGGCGGCGACCAGGTTCTTGGCGATGTACCGGGTCATGTAGGCCGCCGAGCGATCCACCTTGGTGGGGTCCTTTCCGGAGAAAGCGCCGCCCCCGTGGTGGGCGTAGCCGCCGTAAGTGTCGACGATGATCTTGCGCCCGGTCAGGCCGGTGTCGCCCTGGGGCCCGCCGGTCACGAAGCGTCCCGTGGGGTTGATGTGGACCTTGGTGTTGGCGTCGCGCAGCTCCTGCGGGACCACGGCCCGGATCACCTGTTCCTCGACGTCGCTCCTCAGTTGCGCGGTCTCCATGGTCTCCGAGTGCTGGGTGGAGACGACGACCGCCTCGACGCGCCGCGGCCGATCGGCGTTGTACTCCACCGTCACCTGCGCCTTGCCGTCCGGCCGCAGGTACGGCAGGACCCCCGATCGGCGGGCCTCGGAGAGGCGCCTCGTGAGGGCGTGCGCCAGCTGGATCGGCAGAGGCATCAGCTCGGGCGTCTCCCTGCAGGCGAAGCCGAACATCATCCCCTGATCGCCCGCGCCGCCCGCGTCGACCCCCATGGCGATGTCCGGCGACTGCCGGTCGATCGAGGTGATCACCGAGCAGGTGCGGCTGTCGAAGCCGTAGCGCGCGTCGGTATAGCCGATGTCGCGGATGACGGACCGGACGGTGGCGGGGATGTCGGTCGACGCCCGCGTGGACATCTCGCCGGCGACGAAGACGACGCCGGTCGTCACCAACGTCTCGATCGCGACGCGGGAGGAGCGGTCCTGGGCCAGCGCGTCGTCCAGGATGGCGTCCGACACTTGGTCGGCGATCTTGTCGGGGTGTCCCTCGGTCACCGACTCGGAGGTGAACAGGTAACGGCGAGTGCCCATTGATGATCTCCCTGGCGCGCGCGCCACCGGTCGCCCCGGGGGCCCGTTGATGGCCGAAAGGGGCGAGAATAAAGGACTTCCGCCAGGAAAGTCAACGGAACCTGACCGCGCCCCGGCCGAGGAGGTCCTCGAGGGCGCGGGTGAGCTCGCGCCCCGGCGAGACCTTCAGGGCGTTGGCCGCCCTCAGCGTCGCCCGGAAAGCCCTCGGGCGCGTGAGCTCGATGTAGACCGGGCACGGCCCGGGTCGCTCGCGCAGCAGGTCCCGGACCCTCTCCACCGTCCCGGCCTCGAGCCCCGGCGCGGACAGCGCGATGACGACCTCCCTGGCCCGCCGCTCCTCCGCCTCATCCAAGGGGAGGATCGAATCGGCGATCAGCCGGCCCTGGTCCTCACCCACCTCCACCGTCCCGGAGACCAGCAGCGCCGCGTCCTCTTCCAGCAGGCCGCGGTGTCGCCCGTACACCTCCGGGAAGACCACGACCTCCACGGTCCCATCGAGATCCTCCAGCTGGAACACCGCCATCGCCTCGCCCCTGCGCGTGCGGCGCCGCCTGAGCGATGCGACCACGCCGGCCAAAGTGGCCGGCCGCGGCTTCTGGATCTCCTTGATTCCGGCGGTCGTGTGGGTCACCAGCCCGGCGATCCGCTCGGCGCAGTCCTGCAGCGGATGTCCGGCGAGGTAGAACCCCAGGGTCTGCTTCTCGTACGCCAGCAGCTCCCGATCCGGCCACTCGGGCAGGGGCTGCAGCGGGGCCTCCTCGAACGCCGCGCCCCCGGCCCCGGCGAACAGCCCCGCCTGACCGCTCTCACGGTCGCGGCTCGCCTTCTGGGCGGCCTCGATGGCGCCGTCGACGGCGGCGCACAGCGCCGACCGGGTGGGGCCGAGGCGATCCAGCGCGCCGGCCTTGACGAGCGACTCGAGCACCCGCTTGTTGACCAGCCTCAGGTCGACCTCGCGACACAGGGCGGCGAGCGAGCCGATCCGCCCGAGCTGCTCGCGGGCCCGGAGGATCTCCTGCACCGCCGCCGCCCCCACGTTCTTCACCGCGCTCAGCCCGAACCGGATGCTCCCGGATTCCACCGTGAAATCCATCCCCGAGGTGTTGAGGTCCGGCGGGAGGACCGGGATCCCCATCTCGCGGCACGAGCCGATGTACTTGACGATGTTGTCGGTGTTCTCCTTCTCGGCCGTCAGCAGGGCCGCCATGAAATGGTGCGGGTGGTGCGCCTTGAGCCAGGCGGTCCGGTAGGCCACCAGGGCATAGGCAGTGCTGTGCGCCTTGTTGAAACCGTACCCGGCGAAGTACTCCATCAGCTCGAAGATCTTGCGGGCGTCCCTCTCGGAGATCTGCCGGGCCCGGCAGCCCTTGACGAACTTGTCGCGCTGCGCCGCCATCGCCTCGCGCTTCTTCTTGCCCATGGCGCGGCGCAGGAGGTCGGCCTCCCCCAGGCTGAAGCCGGCCAGCTTGGACGCGATCTGCATCACCTGTTCCTGATACACGATGACGCCGTGGGTGACCCCCAGGATCTCCTCGAGCTGCGGCACGATCGACTCGACCGGCTTGCGCCCGTGGCGGCGCTCGATGAAGTCGTCGATCATCCCCGAGCCGATCGGCCCGGGCCGGAACAGCGCGTTCAGAGCCACCAGGTCGTCGAACCGATCCGGCTTCAGCTTGCGCAGGATGTCCTTCATCCCCGAGGACTCGAACTGGAACACGCCGTCGGTGCGTGCCGCCGAGAACAGCGCGTAGGTGTCGGGATCGTCCAGCGGCACCGTCTCGATGTCGAGGTCGGCGTCCCCGGCCTCGCGGATCCGCGCCACGCAGTCGTGGATGAGCGTGAGGGTCTTCAGCCCGAGGAAGTCCATCTTGAGCAGCCCGATGGCGCCGATCTCGTCCATCGCGTACTGGGTCACGATCTCGTTGTCCTTGGTGCGGCCGAGGGGCGAGAACTCGACGATCGGGCGGGGGGAGATCACCACCCCGGCGGCGTGGACGGAGGCGTGTCGGGTGAGGCCCTCGAGCCTGCGGGAGACGTCCAGCAGCTGGCGGATCCGATCGTCCTTCCCGTACAGGTGCTTGAGCGCCGGGACCGAGTCGAGCGCCTTGTCGATCGACATGTCCGGCTCGGCGGGGATCATCTTGGCGATCCGGTCGCACTCCCCGTAGGGGATATTCAGCCCCCGGCCGGCGTCCCGGATCACCGCCTTGGCTCCCAGGGTGGCGAAGGTGATGATCTGGGCCACGTTGTCGCGCCCGTACTTTTCCCGCACGTAGTCGATCACCTGCCCGCGGCCGCGGATGCAGAAGTCGATGTCGATGTCGGGCATCGTGATCCGCTCGGGGTTGAGGAAGCGCTCGAACAGCAGGCCGTACTGGAGGGGGTCGACGTCGGTGATTCGCAGGCAGTACGCGACGAGCGAGCCGGCTGCGGACCCGCGCCCGGGGCCGACCGGGATGCCGTGGTCGCGGGCGTACTTGATGAAATCCCACACGATGAGGAAGTAGCCCGGAAAGCCCATCCGGACCACCATGTCGATCTCGCTCTCGAGCCGGCGCCGGTACTCCTCCAGCGGCGCCCGGAGCTTCCCCCGTCGCTCCATCTCCCGCAGCGCCGGGAGCCGCTGCTCGAACCCGGCGAGGGTGACCTCGCGGAAGTAACCCTGTGTGGTGTACCCCTCCGGGACCTGGAAGTGGGGCAGGTGGTTGCCGCCCTTCTCGAGCAGGAGGTTGCAGCGCTCGGCCACCTGCAGCGTGTTCTCGGCCGCCTCGGGTAGATCCTTAAAGATCGCCCACATCTGTCCAGCGTCCTTGAAATAATGCTCCTGAGTGAAGCGCATCCGGTCGGCGTCCTGAACGGTCTTCCCGGTCTGGATGCAGATCAGGACGTCGTGCGCGAAGTGGTCCTCCCTCCTCAGAAAGTGGCAGTCGTTGGTCGCTAGGAGCGGCACCTTCAGACGCCTGGCCATCGGCACCAGCACCTCGTTGAGCCTCCGCTCCTCCGGGATCCCCTGGTCCTGGATCTCGAAGTAGAAGTTGTCCGGCCCAAAGATCTCGCGGTACTCGGCGGCGATGCTCTCGGCGCGCCGCTTGTCGCCCCCGAGGATGAGCTGCGGGATCTCCCCGCCCAGGCAGGTCGAGGTGGCGATAAGCCCCCGCGCGTGCCGAGCGAGGATCTCCCGGTCGATGCGCGGACGGTAATAGTAGCCCTCCAGGAAGCCGGCCGTGGACAGCCGCATCAGGTTGCGGTAGCCCTCGTGGCTCTCGACCAGGAGGAGCAGGTGGTAGTACGGCTTCCTGCCCCGGCCCGCAGGGGTGCGGTCCGTGCGCGCCCCCGGGGCCAGGTAGGCCTCGCAGCCCAGGATCGGCTTGACGCCGGCGGCCGTGGCGGCGTCGAAGAAGGGCACCGCCCCGAACAGGTTGCCGTGGTCGGTGACCGCCACGGCCGGCATCTCGAAGCGGGCCGCCTGGCGGCACAGCTCCCGGAGCCTGGAGGCGCCGTCGAGCAGCGAGAACTGCGAGTGGTTGTGGAGGTGCACGAAGCTCTTCGCCCTGGGCATGGTCATTCCCACTCGATGGTCGATGGTGGCTTGCTGCTGATGTCGTAGACGACGCGGTTGATCCCGGGCACTGAATTGACGATGTGCGCGCTCACCCTGGCCAGGAAATCCTCCGGGAGGCGCGCCCAGTCCGCGGTCATGAAGTCGTCGGTGGTCACGGCGCGCAGAGCGAGCACGTTCTCGTAGGTGCGGTCGTCGCCCATGACGCCCACCGACTTGACGGGAAGGAGCACCGCGAAGGCCTGGGCGGTCTCCTCATAGAGGCTCCGCCCGGACCGGCCGGTCGCGGAGCGCAGCTCGGAGGTGAAGATGGCGTCGGCGCGCCTCAGGAGGGCGAGCCGCTCCGCGGTCACCTCGCCCAGGATGCGCACCGCCATCCCCGGCCCCGGGAACGGGTGCCGCGCGAGGATGCGGGACGACAGGCCCAGACGGCGCCCCACGGCGCGGACCTCGTCCTTGAACAGCTCCCGCAGCGGCTCCACCAGCTCGAGACGCATTCGCTCCGGCAACCCGCCCACGTTGTGGTGCGTCTTGATCACCGCCGAGGGCCCCCTGAAGGGCGTCGACTCGATGAGATCCGGGTAGAGCGTCCCCTGGGCCAGGAATCCGACCGGGCCGACCCTGGCGGCCTCCTCCTCGAACACCTCGACGAACGCGCGGCCGACGACCCGCCGCTTCTCCTCGGGATCGAGCACTCCGCGCAGCGCCTGCAGGAACCGCCGAGAGGCGTCGACCGCGCGGACCGGCAGGTGGTAGGTCTCGGCGAAAGTGTCCACCACCTCGCGGGCCTCGTCGAGGCGGAGCAGGCCGTTGTCGATGAAAAGGCAGATGAGCCGGTCGCCGATCGCCCTGTGGATCATCAGCGCCATGACCGCGGAGTCGACCCCTCCGCTCAGCCCGGCGATCACCCGGCCCCCGCCGACCCGGTCGCGGATCGCCCGAACCGATTCCTCCAGGAACGAGGCGATGCGCCAGCTCCCCGAGCAGCCGCAGATCCGGTACAGGAAATTCCTGAGGATCTCCGACCCATGTCGGGTGTGCGAGACCTCAGGGTGGAACTGGATGCCGTAGAGCCGGCGGGACGCGTCCGCCATCGCGGCGCAACGGGACGAGGTGCTGCGCGCGATCACCGAGAAGCCGTCGGGAGGCTGCCGGATCTCGTCCCCGTGGCTCATCCAGATCGGCTGGGCCGCGGGGGTTCCCTCGAACAGCGGCGACCCCCCGAGGACCTCGAGGTCGGAGGGGCCGAACTCGCGTCCCTCGGAGCGCTGCACGCGGCCCTGCAGCACGTACGCCATCAGCTGCATGCCGTAGCAGATGCCGAGCACCGGCACCCCGAGGTCGAAGACCCCGCGGTCGAGCCGCGGCGCGCGCGGGGCGTACACCGAATCGGGGCCGCCCGAGAGCACCAGGCCCTTGGCGCCGCGCGCCCGCAACGCCTCGACGGGCGTGTCGAAGCGCACCAGCTCGCTGTAGACCTTGAGCTCGCGGATCCGCCGCGCGATCAGCTGGCTGTACTGCGAGCCGAAGTCGAGCACCAGGACGACCTCGCGGCGGGCGGGAGCGGCCGGCCTGCTCACGCGGGCCTCGTCGCGCCCCGGGCCACGCGGTGGATCAGCCGCTCGAGCGCGTGCGCCGGATCCCGGGACCCGGCTCCCTTCAGCTCCCGGTCGGCGCGCAGGCACAGCGCGAGCGCCTCCCGGAGCCGGCCGACGGGGACGTCCCCCACCTCTGCCCGCATCCGCTCGACCCGCCCGGGGTCGATCCCGTAGGTCGACTGCAGCTCGCGCGGCGGGATCCTTCGCCCCGCCGCCGAGCGGGCCTTGAGCGCCATGCGCACGTACCAGGAGAGCGCCCCCAAGAGGGGCAGGGGGTCCTCCCCCTGTCGCAGCAGGCCGCGCACCGCGGCGACCGCCTCGCCGCCACGGCCGCGCACCATCTGCCGTGCGGCGGCCCAGACGTCGCCGACGCGCGGCACCCCCGCCAGGATCTCCAGATCCTCCGGGCGGACCGGGCGCGGCGGGCCGATGGCGCTCATCAGCTTCTGGAGCTCGGAGTCCAGCCGTCCGAGCCCCTGCCCCTGGAAGCCCGCCGCGATCGCCTCGGCCAGGTCGGCCGTCACGCCGTAGCCCCGCGCCTGCAGCCTCTCGCGCACCCAGCCCGGCATGCGCGCCTCGCCGGGCGGGGCGCACTCGACCAGCGTCGCCCCCCGCTGCAGAGCGCGCCACATCGCCCTGCGGCGGTCGAAGCGGAGGTCGCTGAACATCAGGCAGGTCTTCGGGTTGGGCCGATCGAGGTAGCGCTCCAGGGGATCGGCCGACTGCAGCCGCACCGCATCCGCGTCCCTGACCACCACCAGCCTCCGCCCGCCGCCCATCGGATAGGTGGCGGCGATGTCGAGGACCATCTCCAGCGTCGCCTCGTCGCCGTGCACCAGGTCGCGGTCGACCGCCGCGGACCCCTCGGCGAGCACCGCCCGCTCCAGCAGCCGCACCGCCTCGTCGTGCAGGAAGGGCTCCTCCCCGTCGAAGCAGTAGACCGCCTCGACCCGCCCGCGCAGCAGCGACTGCTGGAACTGCGGGAAGCTCATGCGGACGGGCATCGCGCCTCAAAACCCCTCGAGGATGGAGGTGACGACGCTGCGGGCGAAGTCGGTGGCGACGTCGTCGATCGCGATGATCTCCTGGTCCAGGCCGAGCAGAGGCGTCTGGGGCACGTCGTACTGCTGCGTGAACAGGAAGTGGTCGTCCTCCCACAGCACCTCGTCGGTGGCCACCACCGTCAGGACCACGCGCGCCGTGAGGAGGATCTCGTAGCGCGTGGCCCGGCCCTCCTCGTCGATGCTGACCGGCGTGGAGGTGTAGCTCAGGATCGCCCCCCGGAGGACCGCGTCGGCCCCCTCCTCCCCCGGGAGGATCCGTCGCCGGCCGCGGGTGCTGAACTCGTCGATGATATGCTCGGTGATCCGTTGCTCGAGCTCGGGCCGGGCGGTCCGGTTGGCGAACGGTGGGATCCCGATCGATCTCAGGTCGGGCGGCAGGACGTTCGAGTGACCGGTCAGGTGGTAGCCGCAGCCGAGGGCCGGCCACAGCAGCGCCGCGAGGGCGAGGGAGGCCGCGGCGCCCGCGCCGCGGGCCTCGGCCCCGGCGCAGAACGGGGGGCGGGCCCGGCGTCCTCGATCCATGTCTCGCATTATAGCGTCGCTGGCGCCGCTCTCACCCGACGACGATGTTGAGCAGCCTCCCCGGCAGGTAGATCGTCTTCCTGAGCTCGCGCCCCTCGAGGTGGGCGGCGACCCGGCGATCGGCGCGGGCCAGCTCGACCACCTCGGCCTCGGGGAGGGACGCGGTCACGCGCAGGCGGCCGCGCACCCTCCCGTTGACTTGGACCACGAGCTCCACCTCGTCCTCCTCGAGCCAGCGCGGCTCGGGCCGCGGCCACGGCTGCCCGAGGGCGCTTCCCGTCCCGCCCAGCGCCGCCCACAGCTCCTCCGAGACGTGCGGCGCGAACGGCTGCAAGAGGAGGGCCAGGGTCGACCCCAGCTCCTTGAGGTAGGGGGCGTCCCCGTCCCGCCACCCCCTGGCGAACTCCTGACCCGCGTTGAGCAGCTCCATGGCCGCGGCCACGGGCGTGTTGAGGTGCAGGCGCCGGTCGATGTCGACGGTGACCCTGCGGATGGTCCGGTGGATCTTCCGCCTCAGGGCGGCGCGACGCTCGTCCCCGGCGCCGTCGCCGGGCCCGAGCCGCGCCGCGGCGGCGAGCTCGCCCGAGCGGGGCATCAGCAGCCGCCACACCTTCTCCAGGAAGCGGAAGCAGCCCTCCACGCCCCGCTCGTCCCACTCGAGGTCCTTCTCGGGCGGCGCCGCGAACAGAGTGAACAGGCGCGTCGTATCGGCGCCGTAGCGGCGGATCAGGTCGTCGGGGTCGACGATGTTCCCCTTCGATTTCGACATCGCCGTCCCGCCCTTGAGCACCATGCCCTGGCAGAGGAGGCTCTTCACCGGCTCGCCCGTCGACGCCAGGCCAAGGTCGCGCAGCACCTTGGCGAAGAACCGGCAGTAGATGAGGTGCATCGTGGCGTGCGTGATCCCGCCGATGTACAGGTCGATCGGGAACCACGAGGCGATGATGTCCGGCGCGAACGGAGCGCCCTCGTTGCGGGGGTCGCAGTAGCGGTAGAAGTACCAGGAGGAATCGAAGAAGGTGTCCATGGTGTCGGACTCGCGGCGCCCCGGGCCGCCGCACCTCGGGCAGGGGGCCCTGAGGAACGATTCGTCCCGCGCCAGGGGGGAGCCGCCCGCCCCGGTCAGCGGCACCTCCTCCGGGAGCACGACCGGCAGATCCTGGTCGGGGACCGGGACCGTCCCGCACCCGTCGCAGTAGATCACCGGGATCGGAGTCCCCCAGTACCGCTGGCGCGATATCCCCCAGTCCAGCAGCCGGTAGTGGACCGAGGCGCGCGCGTACCCGCCCGACTCGCCCGCCCGGAGCATCTCCCGGCGCGCCTCTCCGGAGGTCCGCCCCGCGTAGGGTCCCGAGCGGACCAGCACCCCGTCCTCGACCATCGCCGCCTCCGGCTCGTCGTCGCTCGGCGCCGCGCCGGGAGGGACGATCACGGTGCGGATCGGGAGGGAGTACCTGCGCGCGAACTCGTAGTCGCGCTCGTCGTGCGCCGGGACCGCCATGACGGCGCCTGTGCCGTACCCCATGAGGACGAAGTTGGCGACGAAGACCGGCAGCGTGTCCCCGCTATAGGGATTCCGGACCCTGAGCCCGGTGTCCACCCCGGCCTTCTCCACCGGCTCCTCTCCCGGCGCCGCCGGCGCGCGCCGCTCCTGCTCGCGCAGGAAGGCCTCCACCCGGCGCCCGCGGGGCGACCCCCGCGGGACGCGCGACAGGATCGGATGCCCCGGGGCCACGACGCAGAACGTGGCGCCGTAGATCGTGTCGAGGCGCGTCGTGAACACCTCGACCGAGTCGGGCGCCCCGCCGCCCGGCGCGCCGACCACCGGGAAGCGGACCAGCGCCCCCTCGCTGCGTCCGATCCAGCTGCGCTGCATCGATCGGACCCGCTCCGGCCAGCCCGTCAGGCGGTCCAGCTCGGCGTCGAGCTCCTCGGCGTACGCGGTGATCTTCAGGAACCACTGATCGAGCTCCTTCTGCCCCACCGCACAGTCGCAGCGCCAGCAGCGGCCCCCCTCCACCTGCTCGTTGGCGAGGACCGTCCGGCACGAGGCGCACCAGTTCACCGCCCGCCGGCTGCGGTAGGCCAGCCCCCGCTCCAGCATGCGCAGGAAGAACCACTGGTTCCAGCGGTAGTAGTCGGGACGGTGCGCGGCGATCTCCCGGTCCCAGTCGTAGGACAGCCCCAGCCGGCGCAGCTGCCGCCCCATGGCGGCGATGTTGTCATCGGTCCACCGGGCCGGGTGTACGCCGCGCTGGATCGCCGCGTTCTCGGCGGGCAGGCCGAAGGAGTCCCATCCCATCGGGTGGAGCACCTGGCGGCCGCGCATGCGGTGGTAGCGGGCCACCGCGTCGCCGATGGCGTAGTTGCGGACGTGCCCCATGTGCAGGCGGCCCGAGGGGTAAGGGAGCATCTCGAGACAGTAGAAATGGGCGCCGCGCGGCTTGGCCGGCGCCGCGAACGCGCGCGCCTGCCGCCAGCGCTCCTGCCAGCGCCGCTCGATGGTGTCGAAGAGCTCCCTGTAGTCACCCCGCATCGTCGCCCTGTGGACCGGAGAGGGCCTCCGGACCGGACTCCGGAGGCAACCCTGTGGGGAGCGTATTGTAGCGGAAAAGCGCGTCCGGGCGCGCTCCCCCGTGCGGCGCGAGCACCGCCGCGAGCGGCTGCCGACGCCGCTCGCGGCGCGACCCGCGGAGCCGCGGTTTCAGGATCGTAACGCCGGAAGCCTCGCCGGGTCCGCAACTTGATGCGCCGCACTGTGAACATATATTGCCTGAGCTGCGGCCCGCAGCGCCAGGGAGGAACCGATGCTCGGCGCCCCATCGCCACGGATCCAGCCTGCCCTCGAGAAGCCGGCCAACCGATCGACCACGCTGCTCGAGCTGCTGGCGTCCCCGTCCCCCGAGCCGGCGGCGCTGCGCCATGCGTTGCGCTGCCTGCCGGGCGCCGAGGTGCCGCGGCTGCTCGAGCGGATCCGCTTGCACCGCATCGATGGCCTGGCGCACCGGGTCCTGAGCCGGCTGCCGCGGGGCGCTGCAGACCCGTGGCTGCGCTCCACGCTGAAGCGCCGTCACCAGCGGATCGCCGCCGCCACCCTGTCGCAGGCGCTGGCGCTGGCGGAGCTGCTGGACGCCTTCAGGAGCGCGCGCGTGCCGGTGGTGGTCATGCGGGGGCTGCGCTGCGTCGAGGCCGTCTACGGCGACGCCGGCGCCCGGCCGTTCGACGACCACGATCTCCTGATCCCCCGGGCGAGCGTCGGCAGCGCCCATGCTGTGCTCGAGCGCCAGGGGTTTCGCGAGCGGGCCCGAGGGCTGTACCGCCGTGGCGGTGTGCTCGTCGACCTCCACACCGACGCGCTGGGGGCGAGGCGACGCCCCACCCGCCTGGCGGCCTTCCCCGTGTGGACCGAGGTCCTGTTGGCGCGCGCCGTGCCGGGGGTGGTGGCCGGTGCCCCCGCCTCGATCCTCCCCCTCGAGGACGAGCTGCTCCTGCTGGCCATCCACGTCGTGAAGCACTCCTTCGATCGGCTCATCCGGGTCGCCGATCTGGCGCACCTGATCGCGAGCCGCGCCTCGTCGATCGATTGGGAGGCGCTGCGCCGCCGGTGCGAGGCGACGCGCACCGACAAGCTCCTCGGGTGGGCTCTGGAGGCGGCCGCCCTGCTGGGCGCGCCGTCGCCGCCGGAGCTGCGCGCGGAGGGCGGCGCGGGCCGGCTCGAGAGAGCCCTGATGCGGCGCGCGCTGGCGTGGAGGCCGGTGCCGTACACGGGAGAGATCCTCATGGCCCTCGCCATCCCCTCCCGCGCCCGACGCCTGGCGTTCCTCCTGGACGCGCTGGTGCCGGGAGGAGAGGTGCCGGACGGCCTGCGCAGGAGGACCGCCTTCGTCTCCGGACGGACCGTGGCTCTGATGCGCGACGGCGTCCGGCACATCGCTTCCCGCGGAGGCGGCCGGTGAGCGCCCCGGACCTCGATCGCGTCGCCCTGCACCCCTCTCCCGATGTGGTCTCGCGGGACATCGCGGGTGAGCATCTGCTGGTGCCGGTGCGCCGCGGTGCGGCGCAGATGGATTACATCTTCACCGCCAACCGGGTCGGGGCGCGCATCTTCGGCCTGCTCGACGGCCGCCGCGCGGCGCTGGAGATCGCGCGGCTCGTCAGCCTCGAGTTCGAGGTCGCACCGGAGCGCGCCCATGCGGACGTCCTGGGGTTCCTGCTGGCGTTGTGGCGCTCGGGGCTGGCGCGCCCGGTGGAGGAGCGAGGTCCATGACCGCCTGTCACGAAGTCTCCTACAGCGAGTGGGGCAACGCTGTGCGGCGAGCCAGCCGGGGAACGCGCCTGCCGCTTTCCGGATCGTTCGAGATCACCTTCCGGTGCAATCTCCGCTGCGTCCACTGTTACATCCCCGACTTCTCCGGCAGGGGCGAGTTGACGACCGGCGAGGTCAAGAGGGTGCTGGACGAGATCGCCGACGCGGGCTGTCTCTGGCTTCTGCTGACCGGGGGAGAGATCCTGACGCGGAAGGACTTCCCCGAGATCTATCTGCACGCCAAGCGGCGGGGCTTCCTGCTGACCCTGTACACCAACGGCACGCTCCTTGATGCCCGCACCGCCGATCTCCTCGCGGAGTACCCGCCCCTGGGCACGGAGATCACCCTGTACGGACTGTCGGACGAGACCTATCTCAGGACCACGGGGTTCCCCGGCCGCTTCACCGCCGTGCGCCGGGCGATCGACCTGCTGCTCGAGCGGGGCTTGCGTCTCGCCCTGAAGGCGGTGGCGATGGAGCCGCTGTCGGGCGAGATCCACCGCATGGAGGAGTTCTGCCGCTCGATCGGCGTCCCTTTCCGCTACGACCCGATCATCCACGCCCGCCTGGACGGATCGCTGGCCCCGACCAAGGCCCGGCCCGCGCCCGAGCGGGTGGTCGGCTACGACGGCGACGATCCGGCGCGCATGGCGGAGTGGCGGAAGTACTACGAGCGCTATGTCCTCGAGGCGCCGCGGACCGATCTCCTGCTGTCGTGCGGCGCGGGGCTCAACAGCTTCCACATCGACCCCAAGGGGGTTCTGCTCACCTGCGAGGCGCTGCCGCTCAACGGGTACGACCTGCGGCGGGGCAGCTTCCTCGAGGGATGGTACGGCATCGTCGGGGAGCTTCGCGATCGCAGGGCCGCCGCCGGGAACGTCTGCGCCGGCTGCGAGCTGCGCGGCATGTGCGACCGCTGCCCGGCCACCGCGACCCTGGAGACCGGCAGCCCCGACGGGTGGATACCGTACTTCTGCGAGATCACCTACCGCCGGGCCGCCCTGCTCGAGAGGGCCAACGGCAACCGGGAGAAAGCCGAGCGCTATCTCGCGCACGCCCGTGAGGTCGCCGCCGGCTGGACCCCTCCGGGCGCCATTCTTCCGCGGGCGATCGGGGCCGGCGGCAGCGCGAGCCCCTGTGGGTCGGGGGGGTGCTCCTCGGGCGCCTGCGCGGCGGGGGCCGCGCGGCCGCAGACCTCCCGTCCGATCCGGACCGAGATCCCCGGGGCATCCCCCGGGCCGAGAAGGAGGGAGACCGATCATGAATCGTGACCATACGAAGGCGGGGACGGGGCCGCGGCAGGCCTACGAGCCCCCTCAGCTGCGGCGGGTTCGCCTCGTGCCGGATGAGGCGGTCCTGGCCTCCTGCAAGAACAACGTCACCAACGGGCCAACCGGGATCGCGGGCAAGTGCATCGGCCAGCCATCCCAGTGTTTCATGAATGAGTCCTAAGGCGGAGAACAGCCTCGTCCTGGAGGTGGCCCGGATCGGTCTGGAGATCCAGGCGACCGACGCGGACATCCGCCTGGTGGCCGAGCCGGCGCACCTGCCGTTCCTCGCGGAGGCCCCGGGGGGGGACTGCTCCACCGTGATCCTGGGGCCGTCTTCGGGACGCGCCCTGTACCGCGTGCGGGGCAAGACCCTGTTCGACACGGGGTCGGTGTGGCGGCTGCAGGAGTATGGCGAGCACCGCCTGCTCACTTTCCGCTCCCCCATCTTCGGACGGGACCCCTACCTGTCGGTCGAGTTCGACCGCGACTACAGCCACGGGATCGGGCAGACCCTGATCGGCGGCCCCCACCTCGGCCACGGGGAGCTGCACCCGTTCGTCTACCCCTTCGACGAGGTGGTCTTCCTCGCGCGGCTGGCGCGGAACCGCGGCGTCCTGGTCCACGCCTGCGGCCTCTCCGATCGCGGGCGCGGCCTCCTCTTCCTCGGCACCTCGGGGGCCGGCAAGACGACCACGGCGCGCCTATGGAAGACCCGCCCCGGCGTGACCATCCTGTCGGACGACCGGATCGTGATCCGCGCGGAGGGGAAGGGCTACCGCATCTACGGAACGCCCTGGCACGGAGAGGATGGCTGGGAGGCCCCGGGCTCGGCCCCCCTGCGGGCCATCTTCATCCTGGATCAGGCGCCGAGGAACCGCGTGCAGGAGATCCCGCCGTCCGCGGCGGTGGCGCAGATGATGGTGCGGGCGTTCCCCGCCATGTGGGACCAGGAGGGCCTCGAGTTCGCGGTCCGGTTCCTAGCGCACATGGCCGAGGCGCTGCCGGTGCGCCGGCTCCAGTTTCTGCCGGAGCCCTCGGCGGTCGACTGCGTTCTGGACGCCGTCGGCGGCCCGGCGGTCGCGGGCCCGCGCGGCGACGGGGAGGAGCGCTGAGGGCCGTTTCGCGAGTGGGGACAATGGATGATGAAGCCGGCTCTAGCCAAGAGCGCGAGCACGCACCGGGACGGGGTTGAGGGTCGCGCCCCCCTGGCCCTGCCGGTCCTGCTCGCCGATCAGCAGGGGGTGGCGTTCGTGGCGACCGCGCGCGGTTTCGAGAGCCTGCGCGTGCCCCGGCGCTTCTGGGCGGTGCAGGTCGGCGTGGTCCCGATCCCGGCGAGCGACGAGGAGATCCTCTCGAGCGAGCTGCTCCAACCGGCGGAGGCGGGCACCTGGCCGATGGTGGCCCCTCGGCCCGAGCTGCTGGCGCCGGCCCTGTCCAGGCTTCTGGGCTGCGATCACGTCGAGCTGAGCCTGCAGCCGAGTCGGGACGGGCTCAGGGCGGCGCTGCTGACGCGGGAGGGCGACGAGCAGCCGTTCCCGATCGCTCCCAAGGACGCCCTCGGGTTCCTCGCGGCCATCTTCCGTCACGCCCCGCGCGGGGTCGTGCGGACCAGCGGGGGGACCGCACACAGCGTGCTCCTCGCCGTACGGCCCGCCGTGCGCCGGCACGAGTACCGGGTGCGGCTCGCGGCGGTGGTCCCCGACCCGCCGCCGGCGACGCTGGCGGAGGTCGGCCTGTCGCCCGCCCTCATGGAGATGGTGCTCGACTCGCTGGATCGGGCAGCGGGGCTCGTGCTGGTTTCGGGCGGTCCCAACTCCGGGCGCAGCACGACGCTGTCGATGTTCGCATCGATCCTCGTGGCCCGCGGGCAGCAGGGAGGTCGGGTCGGGCAGCGGGCGGCCGCGTGGCCGGGCGGTCTCGTCTGGATGGCGGAATCGATCTCCGACTGGCCGTTCCCCGAGAGCCTCCACGCGCTGGCGCCCGACTTCGTGATCATCGAGCAGCTCGGCGGGGCCGGCGACCTCGTCCTGGCGGCGCGGCTGGCCGCCACGGGACGCTTGGTCTTCGCCGGAGCGCCCGCGGCGGATCCCGAGTCGCTCGCGCGCCGCGCCGCCCGGGATCTCGAGGCGGGCGCGGCCCCGCCGGTGCCGATCGCGGTGCTGGGACAGGCGCTGCTGCGCGGGATCTGCCGCGGGTGCCGGTCCTGGGCGACGATCCCGGTCGCGCGGGCCCGCCGGCTGGGATTTCACCGGCGCGACCTGGAGGAGATGGAACGGCGGGGCGGCCTGGTCCTGCCGCGCGGGCAGGGCTGCGACCGCTGCGCCGGCACGGGAGCCTCGGGGCTCACCTGCGCCTTCGAGTACTTCGGCCCGGAGGAGGGGAACGGCTCACTCCCCCGGCTGCGGGAGGAAGGGTGGCGCAAGGCGATCCAGGGCCAGACCGCGTTCGAGGATGTCTGCGCGCTGCCGGGCGCGCACCGGACGATGCGTACCTTGCGCGAGATCCAGGTGCACGCGGGACAGTCGCCGTCCCCCGCGGGAGCACCGCTGGTCCCGGCCGAGGGGCCGAGAGGCGGTCGCGCGGCCGGCCGGCCCGCCCCGGCCCCCGCGTCCACCCCCGCCGGAGGGTCGGTGCCCGCGGTGGCGGAGTCGAAGGTCCTCGCGGAGCTGTTCCGCGAGGCGCACCGGGGCAGCTCCGTCGACCCGGGGTCGCTGCCGGCCATCGCGCGCTCCATCGCGGCCCGCGCCGCGGGCGATGGGCCGGTGCAGGAGGCGCTGGCGCCGGCCAGCGGCTTTCATCTCGCGCAGCACTCCATCAACACGGCGCTGATCGGTGTGCGCCTGTGGCGCTTCATGAAGACCGACGCGGACGCGGCGCAGATCGCCAGGCTGGGGCTTCTGCACGATGTCGGCCTGCTGGGCGCTGGCCTCGATCCGGACGAGAGCCTGGGGCCGGCGACGTCGGAGGGGACGATCGATACGTCCGGCTCCCGCTTCGAGCCGCGGCCGATGCTGGGGGCGCTCGGCTGCGACGACGAGACGACCGCCGCCCTCATCGAGCAGGTGCACACGATGCTGCAGCGCGAGCCCCTCGACTCGCGCGAGCGCGGGCGCATCGACGTCCGGGCCCAGGTGATCGCGCTGGCCAGCCTCCTGGACCTCCACCGCCACGCGACGAACGGGGATCGCCCCCTCGACCTGCACGAGGTCACCTCGCTCATGGTGGAGCGACACGGGAAGCGGTTCGGCCCGCCCCTGTTCCGCGCCCTCCTGCGCGCCATCCCGCTCTTCCCGATCGGCTCGCTGGTCGAGCTGAGCAGCGGGGACCTGGCGAGGGTGGTGTCGCTGAATCAGGACAACCACTTCCGGCCGCGGGTCGAGATCGCGGCCTGCGCCGCCGGCGAGAGGCCGTCCGAGCGGCGCGTGGTGGACCTGGCGCGCGCGCCGTTCTTGCACATCCGGCGCCGCGTCATCGGCGCGGCGGCCGGGGCGCGGGAGCGGCCATGAGAGGCGCGCCGCGCATCCGGGCGGAGACGGCCGAGCGGGGGGCCGGGCCGGTGCTCGACGCTCTCCTGGGGGCCGGGAGCGGGGTCCTGGTGCCGGTGCGCGGCGACAGCATGCGCCCCGCGCTCGCGGGCGGAGACCACGTGCTGGTGGCGCCGTTCCTCGGGCTGCCCCGGCCCGGGCAGATCGTGCTCGCGCGCAGGGCGGACGGCCTGGTGGTGCACCGCCTGCGCCGCATCGAGTGGCGCGACGGCCGCCGGCTGTACCGGCTCCAGGGGGACGCGCTCCCCTACCCCGACGCCGGGGTGCTCCGGGAGGACCTGATGGGACGGGTGGTCGCGGTCGTGCGTGACGGCCGGCGGATAGATCTGGACGACCGTCCCGCCGCCCTGCGGCGCGACCTCCGCCGGCTGGCCCTCAGGCGCGTCGCGCCCAGGCTCGTCCGGGCCGTCGCGGTCGTCCTGGCCGTCCTGTTGTGCACGCTCGGCCGGGGGTCGGCAAGCCAGGTCTCGACCATGGCCCCCTCCCCCGAGTATCGCTTCGGCGCCGGCGACATCCTGAGCCTGCGGGTGTGGGACGGCGAGACCATCGACGAGATCCAGATGACCGTGCAGAGCGACGGGGAGGCGTTCCTGCCGATCAAGGGGATCGGCTCGCTCCCGATCGGCGGCCGCACCGTGCTCGAGGTCAAGCGGGAGCTGCAGGAGCGGCTGCAGGCCATCTACCGGGAGACCCACGTGGAGCTGCTCCTGATCAAGTACGCCGGCCACCGGGTCCACCTCATGGGAGAGGTGCGGAGCACGGCGCGCATGGACAGCGGTCCCGGCGAGTGGGCCCTCAAGGGCCCGACCCGGCTGGTCCGCTTCCTGTCCGACCACGGGGGCCCGACGCCCCAGGCCGACCTGATGCGCATCCACGTGATCCGGAGGTCCGGACAGCGGCACGTGGTCAACCTGTTCCGGGCGGTCTTCCAGGGCGTGGAGGCGGACGACCCGCCCCTCGAGTCGGGCGACCTCGTGTTCGTGCCCTCCCTGGCGATGGGCAATCGGAAGGTCTTCGTCCTGGGCGAGGTGCGGGACCCGGGCGTCGTGGACATCATCGACCGCATGGGACTGGTGGAGGCGATCTCCAGGGCCGGCGGGTTCACCAGCAAGGGCTACATGAAGGGCGTCATCGTCCTGAAGCGCCGCGGGGGCGGTGAGGTCGAGATGCGTGTGGCCAACTTCAAGAAGATGTACAAGGAGGGCTCCCTCGAGGCCGACATCCCGCTGCAGCCGGGCGACATCGTCTTCGTGCCGCGCCGCGCGCTGGCGACGCTGCAGGAGGTCTTCTCGGTGATCAACCCGGCGCTCAACATCATCGAGTCGATCTTCATCATCGACAGGCTCTCGAACACCAACTGATATGAGCGCGCAATACGATCTCAACCTTCAGGACTACCTCCGCGTGCTGCGGCGCCGGTGGAAGGTGGTGGCCGGCTGCTGCCTGCTCCTGGGCGCGCTCACCCTGCTCATGACCCCCCGGATCCGGCCCGTCTACGAGGCGCGCGCCCGGGTCAAGTGGACCCGCACGGACAGCATCACCGGGCTGTTCATCGAGGCGTTCACCTGGAGCCCCGGCGACGACCTGGCGACGCAGGCGCAGATCATCACCAGCAAGCCGGTGGCCCTGCGCGCGGCCCAGCGCCTCGGCCGCATCCCGCGCGAGGCGAACCTCGACGAGGTCCTCGCCGACCGCGATCTGGCGCAGGTCCTCGACGAGCTGGCGAGCAGCTACGAGGCCGAGCCGATCGACAACACCAGCCTGATCGAGATCACCGCCTCCTGCGGGACCGCCGAGGAGGCGGTGCGGGTCGCCAACGCGGTGATGGAGGAGTACATCAAGCGGCACACCTACGAGAGGAACCGGCAGGCGATCGAGGCGCGCGAGTTCGTGGAGTCGCAGGTCGCCGAGGTGGCCGAGCGCCTGCGGGAGGCGGAGGAGAGGCTCACGAGGTTCAGGGAGAAGAACCTCGGGACCAGCACTCCGGACGCCAAGGAGGTCCAGTTCTTCCAGGACGAGGCGGCGCGCACCGAGGTGCGCCTCCGGGCCCTCGAGGCGCTGGTCGAGCTGCTGTCGAGGCCCGTGGGCCCGGGTTCCTCGCCGGAGCTGCTGCTCGTGGACCTCCGCGAGGAGGGGCTCAACGCCCTGCGCAACGAGCTGATGTCGCTCGAGGACCGCAAGCGGCAGCTCCTGACCTTCCAGAGGGAGGGATCTCCGCAGGTGGTGGAGATCGCGGAGCGCATCGACCGGCTGACCGCGAGGCTCCGGAGCGAGGCCCGCGTCGCGCTGGCGCTGCAGCGGGCCCGCAAGCGGGATCTGGAGCGGAAGCTGGCCCGCTTCCCGCGCGCCGAGCAGACCCTGCTGCAGCTGCAGCGGGACGTGCAGGTCAACGCGGAGGCGTACGAGATGCTGATGCGCAAGCACCAGGAGGCGCTCATCAAGGAGGCCGACAAGGTGCAGGAGCTGTCGGTCGTCGAGATGGCGGCCGGGGCCGCCCCGCGCAAGGTCCCGGGCCGCCTGCTGCGCTCCGTGGTCGGGCTGCTCGTCGGCCTGCTCCTGGGCTTGGTCGCGGCCTTCGTCGTCGAGAGCCTCGACACCTCGATCGGCAGCATCGAGGACGTCGAGCAGTACCTCGGGCTGTCGGTCATCGGGGTCGTCCCCCACATCGACCCCCAGAGCATCCGCAAGGAGATCCTGGAGCACCACCCGTCCCTGGCGGACGACCCTCACATCGAGGGGCTCACGGCGCTCGTCACGCAGTTCGCGCCCCACTCCCCCGTGGCGGAGGCCTATCGTTCGCTGCGCACCAACCTCGAGTTCTCACGCATCGGCAAGGCCGGACGCACCTTCCTGTTCACCTCCGCGTCCCCCAGCGAGGGCAAGTCGACCACGGTCGCCAACCTGGGCCTGGCGATGGCGCAGATGGGCCGCAAGACGCTGGTCTGGGACTGCGACCTCCGGAGCCCGGCGCTCAACAAGATGTTCGGCGTGCCCCGCGAGCCCGGCTTCACGCACGTGGTGCTCGGGATGGCCAGCCTCGACGACGTCCTGCACCGCTTCTCGGAGATCTTCATGGGGCAGGCCGACATGGGCTCTCTGCTGTCGTCCGCGGGCCTGGAGAACCTGCACATCCTGACCTCCGGGGCGCTCCCGCCGAACCCCTCAGAGCTGCTCGCGTCGCCGCTGTTCAGCGACTTCATCGTCGAGGTGACCTCGCGCTTCGACGTGATC
This sequence comes from Acidobacteriota bacterium, assembly GCA_046758905.1. Lineage (GTDB taxonomy): Bacteria > Acidobacteriota > Polarisedimenticolia > Gp22-AA2 > Gp22-AA2 > JBHIBC01. The sequence goes on from JBHIBC010000001.1 coordinate 102,544, forward strand.
CTGATCGACGCGCCGCCGGTGCTGCCGGTGACCGATGCGGTCATCCTGTCCACGCGGGTGGACGGGGTCATCCTCGTCTACCAGCTCGGCCGGATCGGACGCGCCGTGCTCAAGCGGGCCAAGAGCCACATGGAGAACGTCCGCGCCGCGGTCCGCGGGATCGTCCTGAACGACGTCAAGGCGGAGGTCAGCGCCTACACGCCGGAGATCCAGTACATCTACCACCGCTATCACCGGGGGCCGGGGGTCGCGGCCGGAGGCGATCCGGACCCCGCGCGCGTCACCGCCGCGGGCAAGCGCTGAGGCGGGCGCCATGTGGCAGGCGGCGACCTCGCACTCCGCGCGCAAGGGGATCGCGCTCGTCGGCCTCCTGTCCTGCCTGCTGGCGGTCGCCCTCTGGATCGGACGGGCGCAGCTGCACGTCCCCCTCCTCATCGCGGCGGGCGCGACACTCTTCCTCGCCACCCTGGTCAAGGCCGAGGCGGGCCTGACCATCCTGATCGCCTCCATGCTCCTCTCCCCCGAGATCGGCCTGGGCGCCGCCGGCGGCACCAGCCTGGAGGGCCGGCGCGAGGTCATCCTGCGGACCGACGACCTGATCCTGCTCCTGGTGGGGCTCGCCTGGGTCGCCCGCATGGCGATCCACAAGGACCTCGGCGCGATCCGGCGCACCCGGCTCAACGCGTCCATCGGCGCCTTCGTCACCGCGTGCCTCGTCTCCACCCTGATCGGAATCGAGCTGGGACGCGTGCGCCCACTCGTGGGCCTGTGCTTCATCGCCAAGTACATCGAGTACTTCATCATCTTCTTCATGACCGTGAACTACGTGCGCAGCGCGGACCGACTCCGCCGTCTCCTGGTGGCGGTGCTGCTCACCGGCGCCGTGATCCTGATCTACGCCTACTGGCAGATCCCGCTCGGCATCCGCCCCTCGGCCCCCTTCGAGGGGCCGAAGGGCGAGCCGAACACCCTCGGCGGATACCTCGTGATGATGTTCAGCGTCAGCGCCGCGATCGCGCTGACCGTGGCCGACCGCCGGTGGAGGAGGGCGTGCGGCGCGATGGCGATCGCAGCCCTCCCCCCGCTGCTGGCGACGCTGTCGCGCAGCTCCTGGGTGGCTCTCGGGGCGAGCGTGGTGGCCCTGCTGATCCTCAGCCCGGAGCGCCGGCGCCTGGCCGGGATCGGCGTCGTGGCGGCGGCCTTCCTCTTCTTCGTCCACCCGGAGGGCGTGGCGGAGCGGATCGCCTACACGTTTCAGGGCCATTCGCATTCGGTGAGCATCGCCGGGCTGCATCTCGACCCGTCGTCCTCGGCCCGGGTGGCCTCCTGGGGCCAAGCCCTCGGAGCGTTCGCCAAACACCCCTTCCTGGGACTGGGCGTGACCGGCTTCGGGTTCCTCGACGCGCAGTACTTCCGCCTGCTGGTGGAGGTCGGGATCTTCGGGCTGGCGGCCTTCGCGTGCCTCGTCGGGGCGACCGGCAGGGCCCTTCTCGGCGCCTCCCGCGGGCTGCAGGACCCATTGCACCGCGGGCTGGGGATGGGGATGACCGCCGCCCTCGCCGGCCTCCTGGCCCACGCGATCTGGACCAACACCTTCATGCTGATCCGGATCATGGAGCCCTTCTGGCTGCTCACCGGCCTGGTCGTGGCCGCAACGGCGCTCGAGGCCGCCCCGCATCTTGAGGAGGAGGCGCGCGCATGAGGCCCACGTCTTCTCCCGGCTCGAGCGCGCGCGCGCTCGCGGCGCGAGGCGTCGCATGGGGCGGCGTGGAGTCGGCGGCGGTCGCGCTGGCGGGGCTTCTGATCACGCCGCTGCTGGTCGGCCGGTTCGGCCTGGACGGACTGGGGCTGTGGGCCGCCTGTTGGTCGGTTGCGCACACCGCGGGCCTGTTCGACTTCGGCGTCGGCTCCTCCTATGCGCGGTTCACCGCCAGGGCCATCGCGCGGCGCGACCTGGCGGGGCTGAACGGCATCATCGCGGCGGGGTCGGGGCTTCACCTCGGGCTGAGCGCGCTGCTCGCCGCGGCCTTCACGCTGGCGTGGCCCGCCGTCGCGCGCTCGATCGCGGCGCGGGAGGCCCTGCGCGAGGAGGCGCCGGTGCTCGTCGGCTGCGCCCTCGCGGCCGTCCTCCTTCGCCTGACCCTGTCCGCTTACCGCGGCGTGGTCGCCGGGGCCCAGCGGCTCGACCTGCTCGGGCGGATCGGCGCGGGCGTCGCGCTCCTCGAGGGAGCCGGCGCGCTGACCGTGATCCTCCTGGGGGGAGGCCTCGCGACCCTGGGCATCAACTCGCTCGCGGCGGCCGCGCTCGCCTGCGGGCTGGAGGCGTCCGCCGCCCACCGCCTGTGTCCCGGGCTGCGTCTGCGCCCGTTCCGGGCCCGCCGGCCCGACTGGGGCGAGATCCTGTCGTTCGGCCTGAAGCTGCAGGCGACGCGCGCCGCCGAGATCGTCATGCGCCACGCGCCCCGCCTGATCCTGGCGGCCGGCCCGGGCCTGGCGGCGGCCGGCGCCTACGACTTGGGGGCGAGGGTGGCGGGCGCGCTCCAGGTCGCCGGGGCCCTGCCCCTTCCGGTGATCCAGCCCCTGGCCAGCCGTCTGGAGGCCCTGGGTGACGGGGCGCGCCTGCGCTCGCTGCTGGTGCACTCCACCCGGTACGTGACGCTGCTGGTGGCGCCGCTCGTGGTGATCGTCCTGGTCGACGCCCCCGGCATCCTCCTGGCCTGGACCGGGCGCCCGGCGCCGACCGGCTCCGCCGACAGCGCCCGCCTGCTGTCGCTCGCCGTCTGTCTCGCCCTGCTGGTCTCGCCGCTCCGCCTGAGCCTTCGCGGCGTCGGCCGCGCCGGCCTCGAGGCGGCGGCGTCGAGCTGCGCGGCGGCCCTGACTCTCGTGCTGGCCGCCGCGCTGTCCGGGCCACTCGGGGAGACCGGCGTCGCCCTGGGCTGTCTGGCGGCCACCGGGGCGGCCTCCGCGATCGTGGCGCTCGGGGCCCGCCGCGTCCGGCCCGCGATGGTCGATCGGGATCTGCTTCGCTCTCTCCGCGGTCCGGCCCTGGCCGCCCTCGGATCGTTGGCGGTCGGCTGGACCTTCAGCGTGTCGGCCGGGGCGTTCGCCGGCGCCGCGGCGGCGGGCCGGGGGGCGGCGCTGGCCCACCTGTGCACCCTGGCGGCCCTGATGCTCGCCGCGTTCGTCTCGGTGGGCGTCGTCTCGGGGGCGATCCGCCGGGAGGATCTCGAGCTGCTGCGCGCGAGCGCGCCCGCGACGGCGCGCGGCGCCGGAGGGGCGACGGCGTGAAAGTGCTCCTCTCCTGCGCTCCCAACGGGGCCTTCGAGGCCCTCCCGGACTACCTCACCTCGGCGCTGCGGAGGCTGGGACACGAGGTGCTCCTGTTCGATCACCGCGGCTTTCTCCTCCCCGGCCGGATCCGGTCGCGGATCGGGTGGATCGATCGGGCCGAGCGGACCCGCATCAACGCCCGCCTGCTGGCGCTGGCACGCTCGGCGCGGCCGGACATCGTGGTGGTCAATCAGGGGACGGTGCTCGAGCCGCGCACCATCGAGGCCGTCCGCGAGCGCGGCATCCGCTGCGTCAACTGGTTCTCGGACTTCCCCGCCGAGTTCGAGCGGGGGCTCGAGACGGCGCCGGCCTACGACGCCTTCTACCTCGGCTCCTCTTACGCGGCGCTGCGCCACGCCGAGGCGGGTCACCTCCACGCCCACTGGCTCCCGTTCGCCTGCGATCCGGAGGTGCACCGCCCCGTGCCGCGGCCGCGGCGCGGCCGCCCGCCCGGCTCGGCGGCGCCGGTCGTCTTCGTGGGTTCCTACTACCCCGAGCGCCAGGTCCTGCTGCGCTTCCTGCGGGGCCTCCCGGTGGGCGTCTGGGGGCCGGGCTGGGAGCGCGCCGCGGGCGACCCCGACCTCGCGCCGATGCTCCGCGGCGGATCGCTGCGTCCGGCCGAGTGGGTGGAACTGTTCGCTTCCGCACGGGCCGTCCTGAACATCCACTACGGCGCTCTCGGGCCGCGCGCCGTGTCGGGGGACATGGCCAACACCCGCGTGTTCGAGATCCTCGGCTGCGGCGCCTACCAGATCGTCAACCGGCAGGCGGACGCGCTGCGCCTGTTCCGTGAGGGTCAGCACCTCGACGGATTCTCCTCGGGGGAGGAGCTGCGCGAGGCGGTGGAGCGCGCGCTGGCCGACCGAGCACGGGCTCGCCGCATCGCCCTCGCCGGGCGCGAGGCGGTTCTCCGCTCCCATACCTACGAGCACCGCGCGCTCCGCCTGCTGTCGCCGGCGGCGGCCGGCCTGGGAGCGATGGAGGAGGACGTCGCGCCCCGAGCGCGCCGGACGCCGCTGCCGGCGGCGGGAGGGGCGGGGCGATGAGGGCGTTGCGCGTCGTCCACCTGGTGGAATCGCTCGACCTGGGGGGGATCGAGAGGATCGTGGTGAACCTCGTGCGCCGCGCGGGGGCCGCCGTCCGCGTCGAGGTCGTGTGCGCCGCGCGAGGCGGGGAGCTCCTGGACGAGATCGAGGCGTCGGGCGTCCGCACCCGGGTGCTGGGGCTGGCCTCCTACTACCCCGGGGCCATCCTCAGGACGGCCCTCGCGCTGAGAGCCCTGAGGCCGGACCTCGTCCACTCGCACGGGCACTTCGCCGGCGTGCTGGGGCGCGCGGCGGCGTGGTGCGGCCGAGCCCCTCGGGTGATTCATCACGTCCACACGATCGACACCACGCTCGCGCCCCGGCACCTGCGGCTGGAGCGCGCCCTCGCCCGGCTGACGTCGATGGCCGTCTGTTGCTCGCGGGCCGTCGAGGAGCATGCCCGGGCCGACCTGGGCCTGCCTGGGTCCCGGACCCTCACGGTCCCGAACGGCATCGAGCCGCCGCCGCCGGTCGGGGCCGAGCAGGCCCGCGCCCTTCTCGACCATCCCCGCGGCCCGGTGATCGGCTGCGTCGGCAGCCTGGCGCCGCACAAGGGGCAGGCCACTCTGCTGCAGGCCCTGTCCCTGCTGCCCTCCGATCTCGGCCCGGGGACGCTGGTGCTCGTCGGCGACGGGGAGGAGCGTCGGCGGCTCGCCGCCCTCGCGGGCCGCTGCGCCCGGAGCTGGGGCGTCCGCTTCCTGGGACGGCGCGGCGATGCCCGTCGACTGCTCCCCGCCCTCGACCTCGCGGTCGTCCCGTCGCTGGGGCGCGAGGGGTTCTCTCTGTCGGCCGTCGAGGCGATGGACGCCTCGATCCCCGTGGTCGCGAGTCGGATAGGCGGCCTGCCCGAGGTGGTCGAGGACGGGCGCACCGGGCTGCTGGTCGCCCCGGGCGATCCGGAGGCCCTGGCCTGGGGCATGGCGACCGTCCTGCGGCGCCCGGACCGCGGCCGTGCCTTCGGGCTGGCGGGACGCGCCCGGGTCGAGAGGCTGTTCCGCGCCGAGGCGATGGCGCGGCGCATCGCCTCGCTCTACGAGGAGGTCCTCGGTGATGGGCGCGCGGCCTAGGGTACGGGTCGGCCTCCTGACCCTCCGCGCCGACCTGTACGGCGGCGGCCAGCGGAGCCTGCGCGATCTCGCGGCGGCGCTGGTCGGGGGTCGCGTCGATCCGGTGGTGATCCTCCCGGGTCCGGGGCCGCTGGCCGACGCGCTGGTGCGCAGCGCGGTCCCGCTGGTCCCGCTGGCCCTGCCTCCCCTGCGGCCGGCGTCCCTGCTCCGCTCGGCGCGCGCGCTGCGCCGCCTCGCCGGCGAGGTGCGCGACCGGCGGCTCGACCTCCTGCACAGCCAATCGCCGCGTGCCGCCCTGTACGCCGGGCTCGCCTCGCGATGGACCGGGGTGCGGCACGTGTGGCACCTGCGCGCCGCGCGGGAGGCGCGGTGGATCACGGATCGCCTGCTGCTCGGGCTGTGCGACGCGGTCATCTCGGTGTCGCGCGCCGCTGCGCTCCGGAGCCCGGCCCTGCGCGCCTCGCGCCGCGTTCGCGTGCTGCCGACGGGCATCCCTCCGGTCGAGCCTCTGGCCAGGGATCGGGCGCGCGGGCTTCTCGGGCTCCCCCGGGGCGGGTTCATCGCGGGGATCGTCGGCAGGGTGGAGCCGGACAAGGGCGGCCTCGACGCGGTGGCGGCGCTTCCCGCGATCCGGCGCGCGGTCCCCGGGGCCATGCTGGCGTTCCTCGGGCCCGAGGCCGTCGGCACCGGCTGGGTCCGCGTCTGCCGCGAGCGCGCCGCCGCCGCCGGGGTGGCCGACGCGGTGCTGTTCCTCGGGGAACGCCCGGAGGCGGCCAGCCTCCTGCCGGCGTTCGACCTGATCCTCCACCCGTCGCTGCACGAGGCACTGCCGCGCGTCCTGATCGAGGCCCAGTTCTCCGGCCTGCCCGTGGTCGCGGCCGCCGTCGGCGGGGTGCCGGAGCTGATCGAACCGGGCCGGAGCGGACTGCTGGTGCCGCCGGGCCGGCCGGAGGCGCTCGCCGCCGCAGTGGCGACGCTGGCGGGCGATCCCGGCCTGGCGCGGCGCCTGGCCGAGGAGGGAGCACGGCGGGCGCGGGCCCTGTTCGGCGTGGACCGTATGGCGCGCGGCGTGGCCGAGCTCTACCTGGACCTTATCGGAGCGGCCGCCGGCGCGGCGGCCTACGGCTGACTGCTCATACCGATTCAGGAGTC
>JBHIBC010000002.1:0-89915 GCA_046758905.1 Acidobacteriota bacterium
GCGGTGAACCATCGTGAAGAAGCGCTCGAATCCGTATTCGTCAACAGCCTGTTAGACGGTCCCGGATCTGTTTGGGCGGCCTGGCAAACCCTCAACGGGAGTCGGGATCGCGGCCGCCTGACAAGGCGATGGGCCCGGCAGCCGCGTGGGGCGTCCGTCGGCGAGCGCCTGTCCGTGGGCCGGCCACCGAGGAGACGCAAGTGTCACCCGCCCCGATCACAATGCGAACTCGGTGGATCGGCGCCGGTATCGTCCTCGCTGCGATCCTGTCTCAGGCTTTCTGGCTCGGCCTGCCGGGGATTCTTCTCAGCGTTGCGCTCCTGGTCTCCTATGGACTGTGGATCTCCACGCCGTGGCACGTGGCTCCCAGACTGCGTGGGGCGTTCGCCCTGGCGATTCTCGTATTTCTCGGCCACGCCGTCGAGGAGTTCCTGACCGGCTTCCAGCAAGCTCTGCCCGCACTGTTCGGGCTCGGCCCGTGGCCTGACCGCCAGTACCTCTTGTTCAACGGTGCCTGGGCGCTCATCTTCTGCATGGTCGCTGTCGCCGTTCGGCCTGTGCGACGTCTCCCCGTTCTGATTATTCTGTTCTTCGCCGTCGCCGGGGGAGTGGGGAATGGCGTACTGCATCTCTTGCTCGTGCTTCAGCGGGGCACGTACTTCCCAGGTGCGTGGACGGCGCCTTTCTGTCTCGGCGTCGGCATCTGGTTGCTGCGGTTGCTCTATACACCGGCGCGGTTCGAAACCGGTCTAACAAGCCGATGAAGCTGGCGGACGTCTTCGGCGTCGGCAGCTCATCGGCAGGGCGTCGTGCATCCGATGGTTCGAGGGCGCGCTTCCAGTCGTCTCACCGCGATGTCCGATCCCACGGAGCAAGTGCCGACACGCAATAGGCGGGTTTACGGGCGCGCCTATCTCGTCCATCGCTGGAGGAAACATGCTGTTCATGGTGATCGAACGTTTCAAGAACGCCGACGGCGTGGCCGTTTACAAGAGATTCCTCGAGAAAGGCCGCATGATGCCCGAGGGTCTCATATTATGTTGACAGCTGGGTCGAAGCCGGTTTCAACCGGTGCTTTCAGCTCATGGAGTGCGACGATCCCCGTCTCTTTCAGCAGTGGGTTCTGAAGTGGCAAGATCTGATGGAGTTTGATATCGTACCCGTTGTGCCCTCAAAGGGAACAGCTGAGGTGGTTGCTTCGATATTCCGGGAGCGGCGATCTTAGACGGCCGACTGCCCGACAGGCCGAGGGAGCCGATCGGCGGTGGCGTGGGCCGACTCCGGTCGGAGCTGAGGCGGTCTTGTGGACAGCTCATGCTTTAGGTGCGAGGAGTCCACGATGCCGAAGAGCCAAGCACCGTGTCCGACGGAGCATCGGCGACGGATGGTCGATCCAGCCCGATCGGGACACGACCCCGAGGACCCGGGGCGGGAGGTCATGCCGTCCACCCGTGCGATCAGCAGCTGGGCCGCCCAGGCCGATCTGGACGAGGGACGGGGCGACGACGGGTCGACGAGCGACGAACAGGTCGAACTCGGCCCACTCTGTCGTGAGAGCCGCCGGCTAAGAGAAGAATGGGAAATTCCAAGAAACCCGCGGCCAGGTCCGCTCAGCAGACCGACTCCGTACCACCGAAAGCTTCGGGCTCGTGACGGTGAATCAGGCCGTGTGCGGGGCGAGGACGGTGTGTCGGCTGATGGAGGTCTCCGTCGGCGGCCGCTCTAGCTGGCGGAGATGACCGGCCGCCGCCGGCTCGGAGGGCGAGGCCGCCGTGGCCGAGCGGATCCCCGCGATCCACGATCGATCCCGTCACACCTACCGGCTGGCGTGGAGAAGCGATTCCGGCCCCCGACCGAAGCCAGGATGCCGTCCTCGCATCGCTCAGTCCGATGTACGTAGGAGAGCGTGCCGCGGCCGCCCAGGAAATCGCGCGTGTCCTCCGCCCGGCTAGCCCTTGGACCTGGTGTCCTCGCCGATCCGACGGCACTTCTCGGCCAACTCGCCGAGGCCGGCCCAGAGACTGATGTGGGGACGGAGACTGCCGAATTCCGTCTCGCTCACTTCGACTCGGCGTGGAACGCCTTGGCTGGCGTCACGACAGCTGCGTGGAAGTGGCCGTTCGGAACGAGGCAACGTCGGCCGTCCGCGAACGCATGTGGGGCACTGGGTACAGGCCACGAGTTTTTCGCAACACAACCAGTTCTTCATCGCCAAGAAGCGACGGATCTAATCGGTGCGCAGAAACTCGAGAACTGGCACAGCGAGGGGCTAGGATCGGGCCCCAAGCTGACAATCGCATGAGCCCGGAGGGCCGGCCTGACCGAAAGGAGATGAACTATGGGCGAAGAGATCAACCCCGACGTGGTCAGAGAATACGAGCGCGAGACCTGGAGCCGCTGTGCTGGAGGCTACCTCGATACGTTCGCAGCACTGACGCGCGAGACGGTTCCGCTCTTGGTGGAGGGAGCACAGATCGGCAGCGGGAGCCGCGTCCTCGAGATTGGCTCGGGACCGGGCCATGTTGCTCGCGCGCTGACGGAATCCGGGGCCACCGTGACGGGCGTCGATTTCTCCCCTCAGATGGTCAAGGTCGCTAGGCGGCGCTTTCCCGAGATCACGTTCCGCGAAGCCGATGCAGAGCAGCTCCCGTTCAATGCCGGTAGCTTCGATGCGGTCGTCAGCAATTTTACGGTACATCACCTCGCGCGCCCGGAGGTGGCTTTCAGGGAAGCCTCTCGGGTGCTCGTGTCAGGCGGACGCTTTGCCTTCGTGGTGTGGGGATCGCCGGAAGTGCAGAGCAGCATTGCGGCGTTTTTTGCGGCGGTGCAAGCGCATCACACTCTCGATGAGCTCCCGCATGGCCCGCTCTTCGGGGTCACCGACCGAAGCGTGTACGAGCGGATGCTCGCGGCGGCTGGCTTGAAGGGTTGCCGACTCACCACCCATGAGGTGGTCTGGCGTTGCGAGACGCTCGAGCCGGTGTTGCGAGGCTTCTGGGACTGGGGAAACATGGCTGCCCTATCACAGGAGGTGCAGGACAGAATCGAAACTGCGACTCGCGAAAACGCGAAGCCTTTCGGGCGAGATGGACACTATGCCTTCCCCCATACGGTTCTGCTCGGCAGAGCCATGAAGCCGTAGGAGGCGCCCTTCAATCCGACGGCCCTGGTTGGGGCGCCGGGTCACAGCGCGCGAAGATGGTCCATGCGGATTTGGGGATCGATCTCGTTTCGTATCTGGACTTGCGGGACTATGAGCTCTGTCGCCCGAAGTAGATGGTCACGATCTCAACAGGGGAGCGCGTCTGCGTCACCCTGTTGTCGGTCACGGAGCGGATTCGGCGTCTTCAGCGTGGCGCAGAGCCTCCCTCTCGGTTGCGCGGTTCGCGCGACGTTTCCGTCCCCTTCCGGGGTCGTGCCTCTTTCTGCCGGCGATGTCACCGGCGAGGGGATCCCGGATGTGCACGTTCAGCTCGATGAGGCGTGCTCCTCGTATTTCGGCGATGGGACGGGGAACTTGATCGCGGGGCCGAGGCTGTTGCGGGACGCGCTGCCGAGGCGCCGCCTGGTGCGGGCGGGGATGGAGCAGGCCCGGTCGCTTGGACCTCAACCAGCACCCGAGGGCCTGGCGCACCGTGAGGGACGCGCCCGCGGAGCTCGTCGGAGGATCGGCGGACTGGACCGCGGACAAAGGTTTCGTCGAATCCCCTGCATCGCAGGTGGGCGGTGCTCCTGATAGATGCGAAGCATCCCGCCTGGATTGTCTCGGGCCATCTGGATGAGCGGTACGGCATGTGGGCTCCTCAGGCCTTTCCTAGAGGACGCATTGCAGGACTGTTGGTGAGGCTCAAGGCTCTTGCTCCCGGCGGGTCAGCCACTGAGTTCCCCGAGGCTCGTTGGCTGCTTCAGAAGAAGGACTACGAAGCTGCGGAGCCGATCCTGGCCAAGCCGGAGGGGGCGTTTCGACACTCTCCCATCGCGACAGGGGTCCCCGCATGTGATCCTGGGAATCCCGAGCCCTCGAGCTGAGCGCGACGGATTCGGCTCGGAGCCTGACAATCCGCTCCTGGCGCTCGGGATCCAGGCCGCGGTCCCGCGGGCCCGGTCGTGTTACCCTTCAGGGCGGACCGGCCAGCCGGATCGCGGGCGCCGGTGTCGCCCTCGCAACGGGGCAGCCGAGCTCCGGTGTCCGTGGCGCCGGGGCCGACGGTCCCACCATCGTCACACAATGAACCGCACGCGGCCAACGGTTAGAGCGGCGGTCGTCCTGATCGGCCTGCCGTTATTGTCGAATGTGGCGTCCTTCTTGATCTTCGCGCCCTTGTTCGCGCCGGGACGAACCGTCCTGGACGCCGATTTCCGGCGCGCCGGCACCTTGGTGGCTGTCGCGGTGGGGATCGTGGAGCTGATCGGCTTGCTCTTGGTCGTTCGGTCGCTGCAAAAGGAGCACCTGTCCCTGCTGAGCGTGGTCAATTTTCGGCTCGACAGGGTGCGAGCCTATCTCGGCGCCGCGCTCGTCGCTCTGGTTCCGACTCTGGCGGCGGGCTGGTTGTATGTCCGAGCGCAGGCTCGAGCGGGAGTCGAGCTCGGTATTGGCTCGATGGGCCTCGGCGCGGTGTTGACGTGGTATGTCCTGACCCCCATCACTGCCGCGTTCCTCGAGGAGACCATCTGGCGCGGTTATGCGATCCCGCGCGTGCGGGGACGATGGCGCGGCCTAGTGCTGACCAGCCTCTCTTTCGCACTTTTCCACGGGGTTTTCAGTCCGATGGCGGTCGCGGCAACGCTCCTCCAAGGTTTGGCGTGGGGCTGGGCTTGTCAGCGCACGGAGAGCACGGTGCCGGGCATGGCACTGCATTTTCTAAGCCGATATCTGACGCTCATCCCCGGATTCGGATAGTTCAGCCGTGCCGCGGGGTCGATTCCCGTGGCGCCTCGAGAGCGGACTTGGCCACATCGGCGGTGGGGGTTGTATGCTTGAGGGGGATGTCCTTCGCCGGCGACGCGGGTCGAGGGCAGGCGTCGTGTGAGCAGGCCGGACGACGGCACCCCCAACGGTTGGCGGGACAGCCTCGGTCGTGTCGCCCCGGCCCTATCCTGCGAGCCGCGTCCCGGCACAACTGGGTGAACGTGGAGATTTGCGCCGCCGTCCGGGGTGGCGGCAGGTCGCGCTACGCGGAGGCTCGGATGAAAGGCGAAAGGACGAGCACCGCAGGCGCCGTTCTCCTGATCCTGAGCGTGCTCACTATGTCGCTTGGCGGCCGGGCCCCCCGGGCGGTCGCGACCCGCTCGACACAGGATCGAGATGTCCGTCCCGTGGTTCTGAGCTCGAGGTTGAGGTGAAGCCCGACGCCTATCCCCGGCTTTTCGGGACGGGCCCGGAGGGATCGGTGCGGTACGACCTCCCCCGTCTCAGGCTTTTCGACCGCTCGGGCCGCCCGATCTTCAGCGTGAATTTCTACCTGAAGGACCTTGCGACCTTCCTGGCGAAGGCGGTCGGCAGCCGGGCGAGCCCGTGGAAGGCCGCTCGCTGTCGGAGGAGCTCTCGTATCCTCGCCGGAAATCGGGGAAGCCATTGGCGGGGAGCGATCTCCCCGACGGAGATTTCGCCATCCTGACGTACGAAGCGGAGTGGTGCGCGCCGTGCAAGCTTCAGCTGGCGGATATCAGGGAGTTCGTGGCTTCGAACCCCGATCTGCGGATCGCGATCATCCGGGTCGAGGCCGACGTACGCAAGGCCCGCGGTGCGGAAGGTGGACCTGAGAGGACGGACTCGCCCGCCGAGCCCGGGTCCTGAGAGGTCGTGACGATCGCGATCCCTCCCGAGTCGCGCCGCGTATCCCGCCCCAGGGCCGCGGCGCGAGGCGGCCACGCCCGGGGCGGGACCCGGTGGAGAGCAGACATGCGGGGACCCGGCGCGGTGGATCTCCCGATCGACGGGAGACTCGACCTCCACACCTTCCGGCCACGCGAGATCGGGGACCTCCTGGTCGACTATCTGGAGGCGTGCCGGGAGCGGGGGATCCTGCAGGTCCGCATCATCCACGGGAAGGGCACGGGCGCCCTGCGCCGCAGGGTGCATGCGGTTCTCGACCAGCGCCCGGAGGTGATCTCGTATCGCCCGGCGGAGGAGGACGCCGGCGGATGGGGCGCGACGGTCGCGCTGCTGCGGCCGCGCGCAACGTCCTAAATGGGGCGCGCGGAGCGATCCGGGAGCGCCGGTAAGGACCGCCCGCGAGGAGGGAGGACGCGTCGATGAAGCCTTTCCGCTTCGCCGTGCTTTTCGCCTGCGCCGCGGGAGCCGTCCCGGCGGGCTGCGCTCCGGGCGGGGATGCGGCCCGTCCCGGCCGCCACGGTGCGCCGGCGTCCGCCCCGACGCTGATCGTGGGCGCCGCGGTCGTCGACGGCACCGGCTCACCGGGCCGTATCTCGAGCGTCCGGCTCGCAGGGGACAGGATCACCGGGGTCGGGGAGCTCCAGCCGACGCCGGAGGACCGGGTCCTCGAGGCGCCGGGGCTGGTGCTCGCCCCCGGATTCATCGACACGCACAGCCACGCGGAGCAGGCGATCTTCGACCACCCCGACGCTCTCGCCGCGGTCAGCCAGGGAATCACCACGGTCATCGTCGGTCAGGACGGCGAATCGCCCTACCCGCTGGCCGATTTCCTCTCCCGGCTGGAGGCGAGTCCCGCTGCGGTCAACCTGGCCGCCTATGCGGGGCACGGGACCCTCCGCGGCGAGGTGCTCGGAGAGGACTTCCGCCGCCCCGCCACCGAGGAGGAGATCGGGGCGATGCGGCACCTGCTCGGTGGGGAGCTGGAGGCGGGGGCGCTGGGCCTGTCCACCGGGCTCGAGTACGACCCGGGGATCTACGCCGACCGCGATGAGCTGATCGCGCTCGCGCGGCGCGCCGCGGCGGCCGGCGGCCGCTACGTCAGCCACGTCCGGAGCGAGGATCGGGGCTTCTGGGCGGCGGTGGATGAGATCCTCGAGATCGGGTCGGCGGCCGGGATCCCGGTGCACATCTCCCACCTCAAGCTGGCGATGCGCTCGTCCTGGGGGAAAGCGGAGGAACTCCTGAGCAGACTGGACGGGGCGCGCGCCGCGGGCCTGGAGGTCACGGCAGACATCTATCCGTACACTTACTGGCAGTCGACCCTCACTGTCCTCTTCCCGGACAGGGATTTCGACGACCCGCGCGCGGCGGAGTTCGTCCTGCGCGAGATCGCGACGCCCGAGGGCCTGCTGCTGAGCCGTTTCGATCCCCGGCCGTCCCAGGTCGGGAAGACGGTGGCCGAGATCGCCCGCGGGCGCGGCGTCGATCCGGCGACGGCGCTCATGGACCTGATCCGCGAGGCGGAGCAGATGCGCGGGCGGACCGGCGAGCACGCGGAGAGCGTCATCGGCACGAGCATGGATGAGCGGGACGTGGAGAGGCTCATGATCTGGCCTTTCGCCGACTTCTGCACCGACGGCGAGCTGGAGGGGCGGCACCCCCGCGGCTTCGGGACCTACCCGCGGATCCTCGGCCGCTACGTGCGCGAGAGGAGAGCGCTGACTCTCGAGGAGGCGATCCGCAAGATGACGGGGCTCGCGGCCAGGAATGTCGGGATCACCGGGCGCGGCGTCATCCGCCCCGGTGCCTTCGCCGACCTGGTCCTGTTCGACCCGCGGACGATCCTGGATCGCGCGACGCCGGAGCGCCCGAGGGCGATGTCGATCGGGATCGAGCACGTCTGGGTCAACGGGGAGATCGTGTTCGCCGCCGGGCGCGCCACCGGGAACCGGCCGGGGCGCGTGATCCGGCGCCGCGGGACGGTCGACGGTTCCACGCGGCGGCAGAGAGATCGATCATGACCACCATCGACCGGAGGCGCCTCGAGGCCGCCCTCGCGCGGGAGGACGAGAGGTTCGTCGCCGAACACCCGCGCTCGCGCGAGCTGTTCGAGCGCGCCAGGAAAAGCCTCCTGGACGGCGTGCCGATGAACTGGATGGTGCGCTGGGCCGGGGCCTTCCCGGTATTCGTCCGCGAGGGGTCCGGCCCCTATTTCACCGACGTAGACGGGCTCCGCTACCTCGACCTCTGCCTGGGGGACACCGGCGCGATGACCGGCCACGCGCCGGGAACGGTCGCCGAGGCGATCGCCGCCAGGGCGCACCGGGGGAACACCTTCATGCTGCCGACCGAGGACGCCGTCTGGGTGGGGGAGGAGCTGCAGCGCCGGTTCGGGCTGCGCTACTGGCAGGTGGCCGCGACCGCCACCGACGCCAATCGCTTCTCGATCCGGCTGGCGCGGCAGATCACCGGGCGCGGAAAGATCCTGGTCCACAACTGGTGCTATCACGGCACGGTGGACGAGGCCCTCGTCGCCCTGGAGGGCGGCGTCGCCGGGCCGCGGAAGGGGAACCTCGGCGCGCCCGTGGATCCGACGATGACGACGAAGGTGGTTGAGTTCAACGATGTCCCGGCGCTCGAGCGCGCCCTGGAGCCCCGGGACGTGGCCTGCGTCCTGGCGGAGCCGGCGCTCACCAACATCGGCATCGTTCTCCCGGAGCCCGGCTATCACGAAGCGCTGCGGGCCGCCACCGGGCGCACCGGCACGCTGCTGGTCATCGACGAGACCCACACCATCTGCGCGGGTCCGGGCGGGTATACCCGGGCCCACGGCCTTCGGCCGGACATGCTGACGCTCGGCAAGCCGATCGCCGGCGGCGTCCCGGCTGCCGTGTACGGCTTCACCGAGGAGATCGCCGAGAGGATCCGCCGGCACTCCAGCCCGGAGGAAGCCGACGCCGGCGGCATCGGAGGAACCCTGGCCGGTAGCGCGCTGTCGCTCGCGGCGATGAGGGCGACTCTCGGCTCGGTCCTGACGCGGGAGGCGTACGAGCGGACGATCCCGCTGGCGCGGCGCTTCGCCGAAGGGGTGGAATCGGTCATCCGCGAGCACGACCTGCCCTGGCACGTGACCCGCCTCGGATGCCGTGCCGAATACTGGTTCTGCCGGGAGCCTCCGCGCAACGGGCGCGAGGCGGCAGCCGCGGCCGACGCGGACCTCGAGCGCTACATGCACCTCGCGGCGCTCAATCGCGGTATCCTGATGACGCCTTTCCACAACATGGCACTGGTCGCGCCGGGGACGACGGAGGCGGATGTCGACCGGCACACCTCCGTCTTCCGGGACAGCGTCCGGAACCTGCTGGACGGGTAGGCGGCCGGACGATGGGGGAGGAGGGACCGGTTCAGGATGCGGTGGAGGCCGAGCCCGTCGCTCGCCCCGCCGCCCCGCCCGTCCCTGCGGTCCGGCTCTTCTCCTTTCTTCTGCGCTGCTTGGGCCGTTTCTTACGGCGATGCCGTCGGCGTCTGATCTCGGCCTGCCGGGTGCCTTTGCCCATGGTGTCGGTTCTCCCTCGCCGGGGCCCGCGCGCCCACCGGCCGGACCCGGCGCGCCGCCCCGGCTTCATCGAGGCGCCTATCATGCCACCCGGCGCCGCGAGGTTGAAGTCCCCCGGCGCGGCCCGCCTCCGCGCTTGACCGGCGCGCGTCCTGGGCTATGATCACGCCGGCACCCACCGAGACTTCCGGGAGGGAACGAATGAAGAGCCTGGTCCTCGCCAAGCAGGTTCCCGGCGCCGACTCGCCGTTTCGCGTCAACAGCGCCGGGACGTGGGTCGACGAGAGTAACCTCACGTTCGGGCTCAACGACTACGATCGGTACGCGCTCGAGGCGGCGCTGCGGCTCAAGGACGCCGGTAAGGTGAGCGAGGTCGTGGCGCTGACGGTCGGCCCGGACCGGGCCTCGACCGCGCTGCGCACCTGCCTCGCGACGGGGGCGGACCGGGGGATCCACGTCAACGACAGCGCCCTGGAGGAATGCGACCCGCTGTCCCTGGCGCGAACCATCGCGGCCGCCGTGAAGGGCGAGGACTTCGCGCTCGTCCTGGCGGGCCTGCAGGCGACCGACGACAACTACGGTCAGGTCGGGCCGTTGCTGGCGCGGCTGATGGATCGCCCCTGCGCCACCGGGGCGATGGCGCTGGAGGTGCTGGACGGCAACGCGGTCCGGGTGCAGCGCGAGCTGGAGAACAACCGCCTGCAGGTGGTCGAGCTGGGCCTACCGGCGGTCGTCACGGTGCAGACGGGGATCAACGAGCCCCGTTACGCCAGCCTCAAGGGGATCATGGCGGCGAAGAGGAAGGAGGTCCGGACCGTGTCGCTCGCGGAGCTGGGGCTCGACCCGGGCGAGGTCGGGGGCGCGGCCTCGAAGCTCAGGACGGTGAGTCTGGAGCCTCCGCCGAAGGGGAAAGGGGCCGAGATCGTGCGGGGGAAGGCGGACGAGGTGGCCCGGGAGCTGATCAAGCGGATCCGCGAGAGGACGGGGGTGATCTGAGCATGGGCTGCAGGGCGCTGATCGTGGCGGAACACGAGGACGGGGCGGTGCGGGAGATCACCTACGAGCTCGTCGGGCTGGCGCGCCGCCTGGCTTCGGAGGCCGGCTGGGACGCGGGCTCCGACATCAAGGCGCTCCTGCTCGGCAACGGCGTCGAATCGCTCGCCGACGAGATCGCCTCACGCGTCGCAGGCGGGGTGATCTACATGGAGGGGCCGGCCTTCGCGGAGTACACCGGAGACGCCTACGGCCGAGGCATCGAGCGGGTGGTCGAGGAGGAGAAGCCGGAGCTGGTGCTGTTCGGCCACACGCCGAGCGGATGGGACTGCGCCCCGCTCGTCGCGGCGGGCCTAGGAGTCCCGGTGGCCACCGAGTGCTCGGCGGCCTCGATCCGAGACGGGAGACCGCTGTTGACCCGCAAGGCGTTCAACGGCAAGTTCATCCAGATCCTCGACCCGGGCTCGGCGCGGCCGGTGGTGGCCACCGTGATGCGCGGGGCCTCGGAGCCGGTCGCGGACGGGGATCGGGGGGCCGTGTCCAAGGTGCCGCCGGCGGTGCAGGAGGGGGAGCTGCGCGCCCGCTTCATTGAGGTCCGGAAGGCCGCGGGCGGCGGGGTCGACCTGACGCAGGCGAGCATCATCGTCTCGGGAGGTCGCGGCGTCGGCTCGGCCGAGAAGCTCTCCGTGATCCGGGATCTCGCCGAGGCGCTCGGGGGGCAGGTCGGCGCCTCCCGCCCGGTGACCGACCAGGGGTGGCTGCCGCACGAGCATCAGGTGGGCAGCAGCGGCGTGACCGTCAGCCCCAAGCTGTACATCGCCTGCGGGATCTCCGGGGCCATCCAGCACGTGCTGGGGATGCGCGGCTCGGGCTACGTGGTGGCGATCAACAAGGACGCCGACGCGCCGATCTTCGGGGTGGCGGATGTCGGCGTCGTGGGCGACCTGTTCGAGATCGTCCCGGCGCTCACCAGGGCGGTGAAGGAGGCCAGGGGGCAGGGGTGAGCCGGGCCGCGGCCCGTGCCGGAGAACCGCCTCGAGGCATGGTAAAATTCCGTAGTCTCGGAGGACGCACCGACTATGTCGAAACGCGATCGTGACAACCCGGGCCGGGGGGGGCCCGCGATCGAGCGCGCGCCCCTGCTGTCGCCCGGGACGATGGGAGGGGCCACGCTGGTCGGCGTGGGGATCCTGATCTTCCTCGGATACCTGAACTGGGACGGCACCAGGCGGATCCGTGGGGACCTCGACGCGCGGCTGGCGCAGATCGAGAACCGCCTGACGCAGATCTCCGCGAAGGTGGACCGCTCGCAGGCGCAGCGGACCGCGCAGGCCCGCAGGCGACCCGACCCGAACCGCGTTTACAGCGTCAAGATCGACGGCGCACCGTTCAGGGGACCGAAGGACGCCCCGGTCACCATCGTCGAGTTCTCCGACTTCCAGTGACCGTACTGCGCGAGGGTCGGTCCGACCCTCAAGAAGATCCAGCAGGTATACGGCGATCGGGTGCGCATCGTCTGGAAGCACCACCCGCTCCAGTTCCACAAGGACGCGCCCCTGGCCCACCTGGCCGCGATGGCGGCCTACGAGCAAGGCCGGTTCTGGGAGTTCCACGACAAGGTGTTCGCCAACCAGCGCCAGATCAAGCGGGACAACCTCCTGCGGTACGCGCGCGAGATAGGGCTCGACATGAAGAGGTTCGAGGAGGCGATCGACTCGGCGCGCGGCAAGAGGACAATCGACGCGGACGCGGCCGAGGCCGTGTCGCTGGGGGCCACCGGGACGCCCGCGTTCTTCATCAACGGCCGGTTCCTGTCGGGGGCGAAACCGTTCGACGAGTTCGCCCGGATGATCAACGCCGAGCTCAAGCGGCTCAAGCTACCGATCCCGGGAGAAGCCGGGGAAGGATAGCCGCGGGCAGCGGTGGGCCGGCGGAGGCCGCATGACCCAGCCGCGCAAGGTGGAGCGCCGCGACGACGGCGGCCTCTCGATCCTCTGGGAGGACGGCCACCGGTCGGAGTACGAGGCGCGATCCCTGCGGATGGCGTGCCGGTGCGCCCACTGCGTCGACGAGTGGAGCGGCGAGCGGCGCCTCGAGCCGGCCCGGGTGCCGGGCGATGTCCGGATCGAGCGGGTGCGGCCGGTCGGCCGCTACGGGCTGCAGTTCGTCTGGAGCGACGGGCACGGGACCGGGATCTACACTTTCAAGGGCCTGCGCGAGGCCTGCCCCTGCGAGGCCTGCCGGCGGATCCCGGCAGGCTGACCGGACCCCGGGCCCTCACCTCGCCGGATCGGCCCCGCCCTGCCGGAAGCGGAAACCCGAGGCCGCCCCGGGCGGTATCACGGACTTGCCCCTGGCAACGAACGGGGGTCCCATCGTGGCGCGGCGGGATCGTCGCGCCGGGGCCCCGGGAGGACGCGGATGAGAAGGGCGATCAAGTGGATAGGTATCACAGCCGGAGTGCTCCTGTTCAGCGTCGTCGGCCTGATCGTGATGGCGCGCATCCTGACGCGCCACCCGATGGGCAGCGTGCTGGAGGTGGCGATCGAGGGCGACATCCAGGAGCAGAGACCGTCGGGAGCCCTCGATCACCTCTTCGCCAGCAAGAAGCCTACCGTCCTGGACTACGTGGAGGCGATCCTGAAGGCCCGCGACGACGAGCGCATCAACGGACTGCTGGTCACCGTGGACCATTCATCGCTGGGGTTCGGCACCGCCCAGGAGATGCGGGACGCCATCGGGGCGTTCCGCGAGTCCGGCAAGTGGACGGTGGCCTACCTCGAGACGGCGGGGGAGTTCTCCTCGGGGAACAAGGATTACTACCTCGCCACGGCGTGCGAGTCGATCTGGCTCGCGCCTCCGGGCGACATCAATCTCACCGGAGTGAGGTCCGAGGTGCCGTTCGTGCGCGGCACGCTCGACAAGCTCGGGATCGAGCCGGACTTCGATCACATCGGCGAGTACAAGACCGCCAAGAACCTCCTCACCGACCGGGCGATGACGCCGGCGCACCGGGAATCGGTGGAGGCGATCGTGGAGAGCATCTACCGCCAGCTCCGCCGGGGGATCGCCGAGGGGCGGCACATGACCGAGGATGAGGCCGCAGCGCTCATCGACCGGGGACCGTTCACCGGACCGCGGGCGCTTCAGTCCGCCCTGGTCGACCGTCTCGGCTACCGCGACGAGCTGGAGGCGTACCTGAAGGAGCGGAACGGAGGAAAGCTGCCGCTGATCAAGGTGCGCGAGTACCTGGAGAAGGGACGCTACTATGATGGCGGCGTGAAGGTGGCGCTGATCTACGGTGTCGGGTCGGTCACCCGGGGCGACAGCCACCACAACCCGTTCACCGACGAGCTCACCATGGGTTCGGACACGGTCACCGCCGCGATCCGCGAGGCACGCGAGGATCCCTCGATCAAGGCGATCGTCCTGCGGGTCGACAGCCCCGGAGGCTCGTACGTCTCATCCGACATCATCCTGCGCGAGCTGAAGGTGACCCGGAAGGTCAAGCCGGTGGTGGTGTCGATGGGCGACGTGGCCGCCTCCGGGGGCTACTTCGTGTCGCTAGGCGCCGACTCGGTCATCGCCGAGCCGGGAACGGTGACGGCGTCGATCGGGGTGGTCGGGGGCAAGTTCGTCACCACCGGCTTCTGGGACAAGATCGGGCTCACCTACGACGCGGTCCAGCGAGGGCGGCATGCGACCTTCTACTCCTCGAGATCGCGCTACAGCCCCGAGGAGCGGATTCTCTTCCACGAGTGGCTTGAGAGGATCTACGACGACTTCGTCGTCAAGGTGGCCGAGGCGCGCGGCAAGACCGTCGAGGAGGTCGATGCCGTCGCCAGGGGACGCGTCTGGATGGGGGACGACGCCCACGAGCTGGGGCTGATCGACGAGCTCGGCGGCCTGAGGGTGGCGATCCGGAGGGCCATGGAGCTGGCCGAGACCGGGCCCGAGGAGCGCGCCCGGCTGGTCATTCTGCCGCGAAGGAAGGGGTGGCTGCAGGAGCTGTTCGGCCTGGGGGAGGAGACGCGCGCCGCGGCCGGCTGGCTGCGGGCCGGCGTCGGGCGGCTGGCGAGCGAGGGCCCGGCAGCCGGCCGGTGGGGCGTCCTGGAGGTGCCGTTCGTCCCGGTGTTCGAGTGAGCCTCCCCTGGATCTGGGACCCCGCTCCGGCCCGGGCCGTATATAATCGCCTCTGAGGGACCCTCACGCCCCGCTCGAGAACATAGGAGGTCATGGGCGTCATGACGGGATTCGAGATCGTCCTGCTGACCGGTCTCCTGGTAACCCTGCTCGCGATCCTGGCGGTCCCCCTGATCCTGGCCTTCGCGCTCGTGGCGGGGATCGCCAAGTTCGTCATCTTCCTGCTCCTGCTGCCGTTCCGCGTGGTGGGATGGTGCCTTGGAGTCGGGCTCGCCGCGCTCGGCCTGCTGATCAAGGGTGTCATCCTGACCGGGCTCGCGGCGCTGCTGTTCCTTCTCGGACTGGCGCCTGTGGTGCCGGTGGTGATCGTCGCCGCGCTGATCTACTTGCTCGTCAAGGCCGTCCGGCTCCTGGCGCTCCCCGCCGGCGCCTGAGCGGACGTCCCGCGCCGGCCGCGTCTCAGCGCTCTCCGAGGATCTCGAAGTCGATTCCGCTGCGCCTCTCGCCGGGGCGCACCTCCACCGTGTGAAAGTTCGGAAGGCTGCGGAGCGGGCGTGAGCCGGCGCCTAGCGGGATGACCCGGTACCGCCCCGGGCTGCGCACCGCGATCGCCCAAAGGCCGTCCTCCTCCGGCCGAGCCCGAGCTTCCTCGCGGACGATGCTGTCGGGCCCGTAGGCCACGATCGCCTCGACCAGAAGGGGATTGCCCTTCAGCGCGCCCGCGAGGACTCCCCCTTCCGCAGGGATCGGGATCGGCGCCGGCGTGGGGGGCGGCGGCGTGGGCGAGGGTGCGAGAGGCGGTGGCGGGGCCGGCGCGGAGGCGGTCTCCGTCCAGTCACGGGCATGAGCGGGGGACGTCGGCCCGGGAGAGCCCTCCAGCGAGGCGCGCGGCTTCGGCGGCGGAGCGATCCGGGCGTCCCGGCGCAGCGCGGGAAGCGGCAGGGCGACGATGTGCGCCCCGGGGAACGCGGCGAGCAGCAGCTCCCCCTGCCCGGGAAACCGCAGGGGCCGGACCGATTCGCACTCCCGCAAGGCTTCGGGGGCGGCGGGGAGATCAACGACGACCCCGTCGAAGAGGTCCACGAGGGCCATCCGGCCGTCCCGGCCGAACGCCAGCGCGAGGCGGCCGTCGTCTGAGAACGCGAGCCTGTCGGCCTCGGCCGGCAGCGGAATCACGAAGCTGGCGTCGTCGCGCAGCCGCGCTCGCTCCTCCCGGGACCGGGAAGCGATGCTCTCGGGGTCGAACAGGGCGATCTCACGGCCGCGGGCGGCGAACAGCAGGCCGTCGGCGCTGGTGTACAGGCCGCGGTTGCGGCCCGGCGATCGGTAATGCCAGGAGGCCGCGAGCGGTGCCGTGGTGTAGGACTGGATCCGCCCGTCCAGGGAGACGAACAGGCGGCCCCCACCGGGCTTCAGCGCGAGGGCCTCCGCGGGCCGCTCCAGCGCGCTCGTGTCCAGCACGTCGCCGGAGAGAAGGTCGAGCGTGTGCAGCCACCCGCGGCCCCCATCGGTCATCTCTTCCCTCCCGTGCCGGGAGGTCAGCACGAACGCCCTTGCACCGTCCGGGGTCACGGCGACCCGGCGCCCCTCGCCGGTGAAGTGGAACTCGCGCAGGACGCCGATCCCGGGCGAGGCGGCATCGAGCAGGAGCGCGCGCCCCTCGCGGCGCCTGCCTCTTACCGCTGTCTCCCCCTCCCCACGGGCCGGTAGAACGAGCAACCTGTCGCCCGGCGGGACGACGGCTAAGTCATTGAAGGGACCGTAGTTGATAGCGATTGGACGGAGGAGTCCGGACCCCGGCCGCCATTCGAGCAGCACCCCGGTCCCGGAGATCAGGTACACGGGCCTGCCCCCCAGGCCCAGCCCGAGGGCACCCCGGCCGCCCGGAATGGTGACGAGCATGGCCGTCAGAACCATGACGGTCACCGAACGGGTGGGGGCGATGGAGAAAAGCCGCATGCCGCCGGATAAAGCGGGAGCCGGTCCGGCTCCGCGCCGCGTCAATCCCGGCGGCAGTCTAGCAGATTCCGCTCCGGGTGCCACGAAGTGTCAGCCTCGGCATTCGCACCGCACCGGTGCGGGGCTTCCCGGTTGCGCGCAAGTTCCGATCATCCTACAATTAGGCGTCTTCGTGGATAGCGGACAAGGGACGAATCTCGGGACCGACAAGTCTAGGGAGAGGTTTGGAGCATGCGGAGCCTTTTCGATCCGGTCGATGATATCAAGCTCCCTGAGGAGCGGCCGAAGCGCGACTTCAAGAAGCTGCTCAGGATCCTAGGCATCCTGGTCGGGGGCGCGGTCCTAGTCGCGGGAGGCTGGCTCGGGTACAGGGCGCTTTTCCCGCCCCAGCTGACGGAGCGGCCGATCCCTCCGACTCCGGCCAAGCTGATGGCCGAGCTGAAGGAGGCCCGGGATGACATCGACATCCAGACCAGGGAGATCTACGCGCGCATCCAGCAGTTCAACAGGCGGATGGAGACCCTCGGCCGGAAGCCGGTCTCCTTCTCGCAGGTCTTCCTCCAGGGTCTGAGCGCTGAGGAGGAGGCGGCCCTAGACGACCTGGTGCGCCAAGAGAGGGACCCCTCCTACCGTGGGATCCTCGGGCGGGTCGTGGAGGACATCAAGAAGATCCGCGAGCTCCAGAACAAGGTGGCCGAGCTGGAGGCGCAGCTGCCCGGGGAGGGGGTGGAGGTGAAGCGGGGCGATACCCACATCGAGCTGGCCAAGAGATGGCTGGTCGAGGAGCGGGGCGTCCCGGAGACGCGGGCCAGGGAGCTGGCCGAACGGTTGAACATCATGGACGCCAGGCTGCGGCCGGGCTTCCGCGTCCACTTCTACTACGATCCCGCCCGGGATTTCTTCGGGACCTGGGTCGCGCAGGGCGAGGCGGACCGCACGCCCCTGGCGGTCGTCAGGGCCAGGAGGATGCGCCTGATCCGCGAGCGCGACGCGGCGATCGCGCGCGCCGATGACCTCGAGGAGAAGAAGGCGGAGCTTGAGGAGGTCCTGGCGACGCTGCGCGGCGAGATCAACGCGCTCGAGGTCCGCAAGGCCAACTTGGAGACCAGCGTCGCGCAGCTCGAGGCGGAGAAGTCCGAGGCGCTGGCGAAGTTCAACACGACGCAGAAGGAGCTCGAGCGGGCGCGCAACTCGCTTTACTACGAGGCGGACCTCGAGGACCGGCTGAAGGCCCGCGGCGTGCTCCGCATCCTGAACAACATCGAGGATATCGGCAACGCCAGGTTCGCCTCGTCGCTGGATCTGCGCGAGTCGAAGTCGATCACGCTCGAGCCGAGCCAGTTCGGCCTCAACAGGATCCGCGACGTGCGGGTCGTCCCCAAGTTCCTCAAGGAGGGCCGCGACATCGACGTGAAGTTCGGCGACGACGGCACGGTCGAGGTCACGGTCCTGGACGAGGACGCGCTGAGGGGCCAGCGGGTCATCTTCGTCGTCAACTGATCGTCCGGTTCCCGGCGGGCACGGCCCCGCGACGCCCCCGGACCCCGCGCGGGCCTCTCAGCGCGTGGCCCCGGCTCCCGCCTTGTCCGCCGCCCCGATCCGAGCCGGCCCGGGGCTCTCATCCCCGGCGGCCGCGGAGCCCGCCCTCTGGAGCTGCAGCAGGACCCGGGTGAACCAGGCCAGGAACAGCACCGAGCACAGCGCGCTGGCCAGGATCAGCCCCACGACGATCCCGTACAACGCCGGCCGCTCGACCTCCAGGGCCACCCGCCTGCCGAGCAGGGCGCAGGGCGCGGCCAGCACGACGTAGCGCAGGATGGCCATCACCAGCCCCGGGGAGCCCCGCTGCAGCCCCTCGAAGGCGGGACGCAGGAGCTGGAACGGGATCATCGACAGACACGCCAGCGGCGAGAGCCACAGCGCCACGCGCGTCAGGTCGGCGGTGATCTGCGACTCCGCCAGAAGCCGGGCGACGGCCGGGCCTCCGCCGATCATCGCGGGCGTCACCACGACGAGGCAGTAGGCGGCGGCCGCCAGCGTGATCTGCCGCAGGCCGCGGCGGATGGAAGCGAGATCGCCCTCGCCGTAGCGCCGCGCGACGAACGGGAGCACCGCGACCGAGGCGGCGATGATCGGCATCACCGCGAACAGCAGGACGCGGTAGTAGATGCCGTAGGCGGCGATCGCCTCGGTGGCGTGGGGCCGATCGGCGAGGAGCCAGTTGACCAGCGAGGTCTCGACCGCCATCAGTCCGTAGGTGAGCGCCGCGGGCAGCGCCAGAGCCAGGATCGACCGGAGCGGGGCCGGGTCGAGGGCCGGGGAGGTGTCCAGGCCGCTCGCCTTGCGGTCCGCCTCGTGCCGCGCGGCCCTGCGCATCGCGTAGATCAGGCCCCCGAAGCGACCCAGGACCGTGGACAGGGCGATCCCGAACACCCCCCAGTGGAGGGCGAACGTGAACAGGGTGTTGAGAACAACGTTGATCACGTTCGACCAGATCCCGGCCCACATGGTGGAGCGCGTGTCGTGGTGCGCCTTGACGATGGAGTCGGGGATGATCGACCAGAAGGCTGTGAGGGCGGAGCCGCCGACCAGGACGCCGGCGTAGACGGCGAACAGGCTGGCCGTCTCCTCCTCGAGCCCCATGCGACCGGCCCCGAGCCAAACGGCCAGGGCGATGGCGGCGAAGACCGGCACCAGCCAGCGGACCATCCGCCGGGCGGTCGCCAGGAGCTGCTCGACCCGCGCACCCTCCCTGGCCCCCATGGCGCGCGACAGGCTGGAGGTCAGCCCCGTCGAGACGCCCACCCAGCAGGCGATCAGCAGGAACTCGAGCGGGATCGACAGGCCGATCGCGGCCACCGCGGCGTCCCCGAGGTAGGCGGCGTAGGCGGTGTCGACGAAGGTGAACAGCGATCGCATCCAGAACGACACGATCAGAGGGGCCGCCATCCGAAGGATGGACGGGCCGTCGGCGGCGGTGGCCCACGAGGGGCGCTCTTCTCCGGGACGCATGGGCCCACCGATGATAACCCGCGCCGGGCCCCGTCGCTCACGCGGGGCGCGGAGCGGGCGGCCGGCGGAGAGCGGATCGCGGCTCGTGGTGCCGGCTCCTCCGCTGTTGACTCGTTCCGGCCGGCGGGCATACCGTAGGTCCCACTAGGTGCCCCGGGCATCCCGCGCACACGCGATGGCCCCGGGTCCCCGCGGCGTCGCGGCAGCCGGGGAGCGCGGCTTCCTCGCGAACGGCGCGAGAGCCGTGCCCCGCAGCGCCGGGTGACGCCCGCCTCGCTCGACCCGGGCGGGAGGGGCGATGAAAGCGAGGGTCAGGGACGCGGGCAAGATACGGATCCTCGATCTGCGCGGCAGGATCACCATGGGCGCCGGCGACCTGGCGCTGCGGGAGGCCGTGCGGGGGCTCATCGAGGACGGTCACAGTCGGATCGTGCTCAACCTCAAGCACGTGGAATGGATCGACAGCGCGGGACTCGGGGAGATGGTGGCGTGCAAGAAGAGGGCCGTCCAGAGCGGGGGCGAGGTCAAGATCCTGATGCCCTCCGAGCAGGTCCACAACATGATGGTCCTGGCGCGCATCCACGAGGTCTTCGACATCTTCCACGACGAGCTGAACGCCGTCGGGTCCTTCTGATCCCGCCGCACGAATCGGGTCGGACGCTGCAGGCGGTCCTGCACGACCGCCTGGGCGTCAGCCACCGCGAGGCACGCGGGCTGATCGACGCGGGCGCGGTGCGCGGCCCCGGCGGCATGCGCCCGGGTGATCGCGCCCGCCGGGTCGCCGGCGGCGAACGGTACGAGGTGATCCGCGAGCCGGGGCGCCGCTACCGTCCCTCGGCCCGGCCCCGCTCCGGCCGCGGATACGCGACGCTCCACCAGGACCGGGACCTGCTGGTGGTGTACAAGCGCCCCGACCTGCTGACGGTCCCGACCCCGCTGCGCGAGGGAGAGGAGAGCCTGGTGGAGCGCCTGCTCGAGGCGGAGAGGAGGCGCGGCGTCCGCCGCCCGGCCCTGTACGCCCTGCACCGCCTCGATCGCGACACCTCGGGCCTGCTGCTGTTCGCGCGCAGCCGCCGCGCCATCGCGGCCCTGCAGGAGCAGTTCGAGGATCGCAGCATCGACAGGCGTTACGTCGCCGTGGCCGAGGGGGCGTTGCCGCAGGACCGAGGCCGGCTCGTCAGCCGCCTGGTCGAGAGCGGCAGGAGTCTGAAGATGCGGTCGGCGAGGGGCCGGCGGGCCGGGAAGCAGGCGATCACGGAGTACGAGGTGATCGAGAGGCTGCCCGGGGCGAGCGTCCTGGCGGTGCGGATCCTTACCGGCCGCAAGAACCAGATCCGCGTCCAGCTCGCCGAATCGGGCCATCCGCTCGTGGGCGACCGTCGCTACGGCCGCCCCTCCGCCCTCATCGGCAGGACGGCCCTGCACGCGAGGAGCATCTGCTTCGTCCACCCGGCCGACGGCCGGCGCGTGATCTTCTCATCGCCGCTGCCGGGCGACATGCGGCGGCTGATCCGGTCGTTACGTCGCGGACGCTGAGCCGATCGACCGGCCGCAACGGGACCGTTTTGCAGTATCCTTGTCGCCGTCATTCGCCGAGGTGCCGATGCCGCGAGCCGAGGAAGGATCCGCGCGAAGGGACAGCCTGACCATCGTCGACAACCGCACCGGCAGGAGCTACGAGATCCCGATCGAGGACGGCACCGTCCGCGCGGTCGACCTGCGCCAGATCAGGACCGGCCCGGATGACTTCGGCCTGATGAGCTACGACCCGGCCTTCAACAATACCGCGTCGTGTCGCAGCCGGATCACCATGATCGACGGCGAGAAGGGGATCCTCAACTACCGCGGCTATCCGATCGAGCAGCTGGCGGAGCACAGCACATATCTGGAAGTCGCTTACCTGATCCTGCACGGCGAACTTCCCTCGAGGGCGCAGTACCAGGACTGGGTGCACAACATCACTCACCACACCATCCTCCACGAGAACATCAAGAAGTTCATGGAGGGGTTCCGATACGACGCCCACCCGATGGGGATGCTGATCAGCTCGGTGGCGGCCCTGTCGACGTTCTACAGGGAGGCGAGCCGCATCTTCGACGCCGGCCTGCGGAGGATCCAGCAGGTGCGGCTGATCGCCAAGGTGCCGACCCTGGCCGCCTTCGCATATCGGGACAGCGTCGGCCTGCCCTACGCCTATCCCGACAACGACCTGTCCTACACCGGCAACTTCCTCAACATGCTGTTCAAGATGACCGAGGTGAAGTACCGCCCGGACCCGGTGCTGGAGCGGGCGCTGGACGTGCTGTTCATCCTGCACGCCGACCATGAACAGAACTGCAGCACCAACGCGATGCGCAGCGTCGGCTCGTCGCACGTCGACCCGTTCTCGGCCGTGGCGGCGGCCGTCGCGGCGCTGTATGGGCCTCTGCACGGGGGCGCCAACGAGATGGTGCTGCGCATGCTGAACGAGATCGGCGCCCGGAGCCGGGTGCCGGAATACATCAGGCGGGTGAAGGCGGGGGAGGTGCGCCTGATGGGATTCGGACACCGGGTGTACAAGAACTACGACCCGCGCGCCCGCGTGATCAAGAGCATCGCCGACCAGGTGTTCGAGGCGACGGGGCGCAATCCGCTCCTCGACATCGCCCTGGAGCTCGAGCGGATCGCCTTGCAGGACGAGTACTTCGTGGAGCGCAAGCTCTACCCGAACGTCGACTTCTACTCCGGCCTGATCTACCAGAGCATGGGCTTCCCGACCGAGATGTTCCCGGTGCTGTTCGCCATCCCACGCACCGTGGGGTGGCTGGCGCAGTGGGAGGAGATGCTGCTCGACGAGGAGCAGAAGATCGCCCGGCCGCGGCAGATCTACGCCGGGCCTGCGAGACGGGACTACGTCCCGATGGAGGAGCGGGTCTGATCCGGGGGCCGTCGGCGCCCGCCCGGCTCCGGCCCGGCCCTGCGAGACGCCGCCGCGCTCACGCTCCCGGCGGGCCCGTCCCGCCCCGCGTGCTGCTGCTTCTCCCCACGACCACCTACCACGCGCGCGATTTCGTCGAGGCGGCGCACCGGCTGGGCGTCGAGACGGTGGTGGGGTCCGAGAGGGCGCAGGCGCTCGAGCCGCTGCAGCCGGGGGGCACCCTCACCGTCGAGCTGGGCTCCCCCGAGCGGGCCGCCGAGCGGATCGCGGAGTTCGCGCGCCGGCGGCCGCTGCGCGCCATCGTGCCGACCGACGACGGGACCGCGGTGGTGGCCGCGGTCGCGTCCCGGCGACTGGGTCTCCCGCACAACCCGCCGGAGGGGGCGCGCGCGGCGCGGCGGAAGGACGAGCTGCGCCGGCTCCTGCGCGCCTCCGGGGTCCGGACCCCCGGGTGGCGCCTGGAGCCGGTGGGCGCCGACCCCGCGGCCGCGGCGGCGCGCGCTGGCTATCCCTGCGTCCTCAAGCCGACCTTTCTGGCCGCGAGCCGAGGCGTGATCCGCGCCGACGGCCCGGACCAGTTCGTCGCCGCATTCGGCAGGATCCGCGCGCTGCTGGCGCGGTCGGACGTGGCCCGGAAGGACGCGGACGCGGCGGGCATCATCCTGGTCGAGGAGTTCGTCCCGGGAGCCGAGGTGGCCGTCGAGGGTCTCCTCCTGCGGGGCCGGCTCAAGGTCCTGGCCATATTCGACAAGCCGGACCCGCTCGATGGCCCCTACTTCGAGGAGACGATCTACGTCACCCCCTCGCGGCTGCCGCCGCGGACGCGGGGGGCCGTCGTCCGGACCGCGAGAGCGGCGGCGAAGGCGATCGGCCTCGCGGAGGGCCCGGTGCACGCGGAGCTGCGGATCGGCCGGGGCGTCCCGTGGGTGATCGAGATGGCGGCGCGGTCGATCGGCGGGCTGTGCTCCCGGGCGCTGCGGTTCGGGACGGGGCTGTCGCTCGAGGAGCTGATCGTGATGCACGCGGTCGGGCAGGACGTGAGCCGGCTGGAGCGCCAGCGCGAGCCAGCGGGGGTGATGATGATCCCGATCCCGCGCGCCGGAGTCCTGAAGGAGATCGGCGGACTCGCCTCGGCTCGGGCGGTACCCGGTGTCGTCGACGTGACGATCAGCGCGACGCTCGGAAGGCCGCTGGAGCCGCTACCGGAGGGGTCGAGCTACCTCGGTTTCATCTTCGCCCGCGGCCACCGTCCCGAGGACGTGGAGGGCGCGCTGCGCGAGGCGCACCGCAGGCTGTCGTTCGCCATCGAGCCCTAACGCCGGCCGACGGTCATGCTGTCGTAGACGATCCCCACCCAGGCGTCCGGCTCGAGGAACCCGCCTCCCCACTTGTCGTCGAGATCGCGCGTCGGCTTCGCCGCGATGACCTCGTCCCGGCCCTTCCCCCGGTCGATCAGCCGGCGGACACGGTCCCGGACCTCGACCAGCATGGCACGGTAGTCGCGATACTCCTTCACGCCGGAGACCTCTCCGTGGCCCGGGATCAGCCTGGTCTTCGGGCCGGCCATCTGCAGCACCCGGTCGGCGGCGGCGATCATGCCGTCCATCCTCCCGCCCGTGGACGCGTCGATGAACGGGTACATGCCGTTGAAGTAGGTGTCGCCGAGGTGGATCACGTTGGCCCGCGTGAAGTAGATGATCGAGTCGCCGTCGGTGTGCGCGGGATCGACGTGGAAGACCCGCAGCTCATCGCCGTTCCAGTGGAAGGTGATCGAGTCGGTGAAAGTGATCACCGGGAGGGCGGCCTCGGGCGCCGGTCCGGTGCGCCTGCCGAACGCCTCGATGAAGTTCTCGACGCTCATCCTCCTGCGGACGTTCTCGTGCGCGACGATCAGGGCGCCGGCCTCCCCGAGGTTCTCGTTGCCCCCGGTGTGGTCGCCGTGCCAGTGGGTGTTGATCACGAAGCGGATCGGCCCGTCGGTGACCGACGCCACCGCCGCTCTGATCTTCTCGGTGAGCGGGGCGTACTGGTCGTCCACGAGGAACGCCCCGTCCTCGCCGACCGACAGGCCGATGTTCCCGCCCCGTCCCCGGAGCATGTAGACGCCCTTCGCGAGCCTCACCGCCTCGACGGTCGCGTCCGCCAGATCGTCCTGGGCCGCGGCCGGGATCGCCCCCGCGACGGCGATCGCCGCCAACAGAGCGCCGGCCCGCCGGCCCGCACGCCCTCGGGCCCCCGTTGAACCTAATGATCGAGTCACCTCCGCCTCCCCTCGAGTCGATGCACGAAGCTCACCAGTCTAGCGGCACTTCGGGGCGCCCACAAGTCGGCCGTCGGGCGGCCGGGTCAGAACCCGGCTTCGGGCGAGCGCGCGGGGTCCAACTGACCCTCCATCGGCTCGGCTCAGCAGAACCAGGGCTCGGACAGGCGCGGCGGCCGCCCCCGGTCGCGCCGCGGCGGTGGATGGAGGAGGGCGTCGGGGGACGGCGCGGGCGACTCGCCCCCGGCGCGCGCCGTGGCCGAGCGGATTCGCAGGAAGGTCAGGCGCGGGTCCTCGCGCGCGCGGGCGGCGCGCTCGACGATGGCCGCCACGTCCTCCTGGAGGCGGTCCACGCGCGCGTCGGGGTGGGTCCAGAGAAAGGTGTGACGGCCGGCGTCGAGCGGGCCGAGGAACGGCCGCACCT
Source organism: Acidobacteriota bacterium (assembly GCA_046758905.1). Classification (GTDB taxonomy): domain Bacteria; phylum Acidobacteriota; class Polarisedimenticolia; order Gp22-AA2; family Gp22-AA2; genus JBHIBC01. The sequence continues at coordinate 25,101 of JBHIBC010000002.1, forward strand.
CGGGCCGATCGTTGAGCAGCGAGCCGGGCGGCAGCAGCAGGCGGATGGAGAGCTGCACCGGGTCGAGGTGGTCGATCAGGTCCCGGCGCTCCACGAAGTCGAGCAGGTCGCGGTGGTCCTCAAGGGTGGTCCAGGGCGTGAACGGGACGAGGGACGGCCGCAGCGCCAGGCCGGCGTCCCGGGTCAGGGCGAGCGCCAGCTCCACGTCGGCGCGGGTGTGTCCCTTGTCGAGGATGGCGAGGACGCGGTCGCTCAGCGACTCGACCGCCGAGACGACGAACAGGCAGCCGAGCCGGGCCATCTCGGGGAGCAGGCCACGGTATCTCAGCAGGTGCGCGACCTTGGCCGTGAAGTCGAACGTCAGCCGCGGGAATTCGTCGTGGAGCCGCCGCAGGATCGCCATCGAGTGACCGGGACCGTTCAGGAAGTCCGGATCCCCGATCGTGATGTGCGTCGCGCCGGCGGCCACCTGGCCCCGCGCGTCGGCCAGCACGACCTCGCGCGGCACGACGAAGAGGCGGCCGCCGTACACCGGAGGGATCGGGCAGTGCCGGCAGCCGTGCAGGCAGCCGCGGCTCGCCTCGAGGTGGCCGGCGATGCGGGTCGCGCCGTCCTGCTCGAGCCGCGCGTACCGATCGAGCGGCCGGAGCAGGCCCCGGTACGGCACCTCGAACCGGATCCTCCGGATCCAGGGTGGCTCGTCGGCGCCCCTCACGCGGACCCCGGGGATCGGCCCCGTCCCGCCCCGGTCCAGGCGCCCCGCCAGTCGGAGGAGCGGCTCCTCGTACTCGCCCCCGACGATCGAATCGGCCCCGCGCTCGAGAAGCGTCGCGGCGTTGAGCGACGCGTACAGGCCGTAGTAGCACAGGTGGCATGCGGGGTTGATCGCCCTGATCCGGTCCGCGACCCGCGACCCGAGCCGCAACGCCGTGTGCATCGGCACGGCGACCGCGACCAGCCGGGCCGCCGCCACCGCTTCCGGGCGCAGGCGATCCACCGCGAGGTCGATCGCCTCGGGGGCGTATCCGGCGCGGCGCAGCAGGGCGGCCGGGGACGCGATCGACAGCGGCTGGTGTCCGAGCTCGTAACAGGAGATCAGCAGGATCGCGCCGGGTGCTCGGAGGGGCCTGGGGGTGTCGATCCACGCGGGAAGCCTCATCGGCCACGCGGGCTCCGCGGCTCGTTCCCGCACTACTTGGAGGGCTGGTAGTAAGGGTTCGTGCCGCCGGCGTGATCGGTCTGATCGACGACCCCGGAGATCTGGGGGATCTCCTCCTTGAGGGTCGCCTCGATCCCCTGTTTCAGGGTCACGTTCACCATCCCGCACCCCTGGCAGCCGCCGCCGAGCATCAGGTAGACCACGTTCTGCTTGACGTCCAAGACCTCGACGAAGCCGCCGTGGCCGGCGATCGCGGGGTTGATCATCTCGTCGATGATCTTCTGGACTTTCTCCTTGACGGCGCTGTCGTCCAGAGGCTCCATCTTCCCGGCTCCTTTGCGACCGAACAGAGCGAACACGCGCCCATTATACGCGTCGGGCGGGCGGTTGGTGGCCTCGATATGCGGGTTTTCTGGGGCGCGCCGCGCCGCGTCGTCCGCCTTCACCGCCACCGGGACGGCCCGTTCCGGGGAGGGCCCGCTCAGCCCCGGGGCCGGCGCGGCTCCCATGGGTACATCGCGGCGACCTGCTCGGCGTACCCGTTGAAGATGCGGGTCGGGAGGACCTCCCCGGTGTCGATCCGCCGCTCCGTTGCCTGCGACCAGCGCGGGTGCGGCACGTTGGGATTGACGTTCGCCCAGAAGTCGTACTCGTCCGAGGAGTCGCTCCAGAAGGTCGAGGGCCGACGGGCAACCAGCTCGATCCTGACGATCGACTTGATGCTCTTGAAGCCGTACTTCCAGGGGACGACGAGGCGGATCGGCGCGCCGTGCTGGGCCGGGAGGGCGTGGCCGTAGATGCCGGTGACCATGAAGGCCAGCTCGTTGCGCGCCTCCTCGAGGGTCAGCCCCTCGTAGTAGGGCCAGGGGTACCAGCTCATCCGCCTCTGGCCCGGCGCCTGCTCGGGCCTGAGGAAGGCGAGCATCCGCACATGCCTCGCCGCCGAGCGCGGCTCGACGCTGTCGATAAGGGCGCGGAGCGGGAAACCGGTCCAGGGAACGACCATCGACCAGGCCTCGACGCAGCGGAAGCGATAGACACGCTCCTCGAGGGGAAAGGACCGGACCAGATCGTCGATGTCGAAGGTCCGCGGTCGGTGGCACAGGCCGGCGACCTCGACCTCCCAGGGTCGCGTCTCGAAGCGCTCCACGTGCCGCCAGACGTCCTTCCGCTCGGTGAACTCGTAGAAATTGTTGTGCCGTGCCGCGACCATCTCGTCGGTCGGGGGCGCTGCGGCGACGTACTCCGGACGTCGCGGGGCGGGGTAGAGGCCGGGACCTCCGGGGGGCGGGTCGGGCGGAGCGTCCGACCCGGCGCCGGCCCCTCGCGAGGTGGGCGGGGAACAGCCGAGGAGCAACGCAGCGGCCCCGATCCCCAGTTGGCCCATGTCCCGCAGAAAGCGGCGGCGGTCCCGGCAGGCCGATTCGGGCGTCGAACACGACTGCGGGATCTCCCACGGGCGCGGCACCCTGATCAGGGGCATGGCTCGACTCCTCGAGAGGGGCGGGCGAGCGGCCCGCCGCCCCATGCGATAGAATACCGGCACCCGCGCTGCCGGGAACAGAGAATCCCGCGGCAGCGCCTCCGACCGGGGCCCGGCGCGTCCGCCCCGGCGCCGGTGAGGTCGCGGCCCGGGAGCGCGACGGCCGCGCGGGCGCGCACGCGTGCCACGTCATCGAGAGGCCCGAGTGAGGTTCGTCCACGAGATCATCGCCCTGGCGATCCTGCTCCTCGGGGCTGGGGCGATCGCCGTCGTCCCGCGCGATCTTCCCTCCTCCGCGGCGGCCGATCCGGCGGCGTCACCGCCCGCGCCGATCGGGCCCGGGGACCTCTCGGCGGGGGCCGTGCCCCCCGCCCCCCGGAGCCCGCAGCCGGCGGTCCACATCCTGGAGCAGGATTCCCCGGCCATCGGCTCGGACGACGTGCTATCTCAGGCCGTGGGCGTCGAGATGCCGCGCGGCGCCTTCCTGCCGGTCCTCGAGGCGGGATCGGTCCAGCCGGCCACCGGGTGGAAGGCGTTCAGGACGGCCTCGCCGGGGCAGGAGGAGATCCGGCTGCACGTCCTGCGGGGACGCTCCGATCGGATCGAGGAGAATCACTCCCTCGGATGGGTCCGGATCGGCGACCTTGAGCCGGGGCCACGGGGGCTGGTCGGCGCGGTCGTCTCCCTGAGGATCGTCGACGGCAACATAGTCATGGCGGCGGTGGACGCCTTCTCGAGGAGGCCCGCCACCGTCCGGCCCATCGCTCCGCCCGCGGGGCGCTGAAGTCGGGAACGATGCCCGGGACGATCTACTTCAGCGTCGATGTCGAGGCGTCGGGCCCCGTCCCGGCGCTTTACAACCTCGTCTCGATCGGCGCCGTGCCGGTGGTGCGGCGGACCGAAGGGTGGCGGCCGGACGACGGCCGGTTCTACGTGGAGCTCCGGCCGATCGCGGCGGGCTTCGACCCGGAGGCGATGGCGGTGCACGGCATCCCCCGGGAGCGGCTGGAGAGGGAAGGCGTGCCGGCCGGCGAGGCGATGCTCCGGCTGACCCGCTTCGTCGAGGGGCTGTCGGGCGGCGCCCTGAGGCCGGTCTTCGTCGGACACAACGCGGTCTTCGACTGGGCTTTCATCAGCTACTACTACGAGGCGCACGGCCTGCCGAACCCTTTCGGGTACAAGGCGCTGGAGCTGAAGTCGTTCGCGATGGGGCGTCTCGGGATCGACTGGCTCGAGACCGGGAAGGAGACGCTGCAGCGCCTGCTCCCCTCGCTTCCGCCTGAAGATCCGTCGCTGGTCCATCGCGCCGACTACGACGCGCTCTACCAGGCCGAGATCCTCTGCGCGCTGCTCAACCTGCCGGATCGGACCTGACTCCGGGCGGCCGCCTGCGCGGATGTTAGGATAGGTCATGCCCGGGGCGGAGCAGGTCGCGGAATTCGCCATCTGGTACGTCGTCTTCATCCTCACGCTCACGCTGCACGAGGGAGCGCACGCCCTGGTCGCGAGGCTCGGAGGGGACGATACCGCCTACCGGGGCGGGCAGGTCTCGCTCAATCCCTGGCCGCACATCCGGCGGGAGCCGTTCGGCACGGTCCTCGTCCCGTCCCTGACCTTTTTCCTCTCGGGCTGGATGATGGGGTGGGCCTCCGCGCCGTACGATCCGGTCTGGGCCCGACGCTACCCGCGTCGACAGGCGGCGATGTCGGCGGCCGGACCGGCCGCCAACCTCGTGCTGGCGGCCGCGGCGTTCGCGGCGCTGCGCCTGCTGCTTGGGGCCGGAGTCTTCGTCCCGGCGGACGTGCTCCGGTTCGGGTCGGTGGTCCAGGCGGCGCCCGGGACCCCCCCCGAGTCGCTGGCGCACGCCCTCGCCTTCGGGCTGTCGGTGGGAATGAGCCTGAACATCGTGTTGTTCTTGTTCAACCTGATACCGCTGCCGCCGCTCGACGGCAGCGGCGTCCTGCAGGGGCTGGCGCAGGGCCGGGTGAGCCGCTTTCTGGAGGGCGTGGCGGCCAGCCCGATGATGTCGCTGGTGGGCCTCGTCCTCGCGTGGCGGATGGCCGGCATCATCCTGCCGCCCGCCTTCGCCGTCGTGGTGACGCTGCTTTACAGGGGTCTGGTCTAGGGAGGTCCTCCATGTCGCGATTCCGCCTGGCGGGGGCGCCGCTGCTCGGCGCGGCGCTGCTCGTCGCCCCGCCGGCTGCTCACGGCTCCCGAGGGACGCCGTTCGAGGTCGGCAAGCCGTTCCCCGGCCTGGTCCTGCCGTCGGCGGCGGACGGGCGGCCGATGTCGCTGGAGCAATTCCGCGGCCGCAAGGTGCTCCTGCACATCTTCGCCTCCTGGTGAGCGGGCTGCCGCGTGCACGTGCCCGGGTGGCACGAGGCCGTTCGGTCGCTGGGGATCGGCGATCGCCTCCAGATGGTGGGGATCCTGCAGGAGCAGCATCCCGATCGGGCGCGGCTGTTCATGCAGTGGAAACGGATGGACTGGCCGCTGCTGGTCGATTCCTTGGGCCTGCTTGGGGTGCCGTACGTTCCGATCACGCTGGCGATCGACGAGGGCGGCATCGTGCGCCGGATCGACCCTCCCCTCGCCTCTCCGGACGAGCTGAAGTCGACCTTCGTGGAGCGGCGGTTTCCGGGCGGCGAGGAAGGGCCGTCGCGGCCGCCGTCCGCCCCCGACCTCGAGGAGCTGTGTGCGGCCGCCGCCGAAAGGGGCGCGGCGGGGTGGCGCGCTTGCGCGGACGCCCTGTTCCTGTGGGGCGGGCCGCGCCGGCTCGACGAGGCCATCAGCCTGTACCGGAAGGCGATCGGAGCGGAGCCCGAGGACGGCGCGACCCACTTCCGCCTCGGGGTGGCGTACCGGGCCCGGTACGATTCCGAGGGCCGGCGGCCGGGCGATTTCCGGAGGGCGGTCGAGGCCTGGGCGCGGGCGCTCCACATCGACCCGAACAACTACATCCGGCGGCGGCGGATCCAGCAATACGGTCCGCGGCTCGAGAAGCCGTACTCCTTCTACGACTGGGTCGCGCTCGCCAGGCGGGAGATCCGGGCGCGGGGCGAACAGCCCCTTCCTCTGATCGTCGAGCCGGGCGGCGCCGAGTTCGCCCGTCCGGCCGCGGCCTTCGCTCCGGCCGCCGCCGCGGCGGAACCCGACCCGGAGGGACGGATCGTCCGCGACACGAGGGGCTTCATCCGGGTCGAGAGCACCGTCGTCCCGCCGGCGATCGCACCGGGCACGGCCGCTCGGGTGCACGTCACGTTCACCCCGAACGCCGCCATCAAGGCGCACTGGAACAACGAGGTCTCCGACCTGCTGGTCTGGCTGAGCCCTCCGAACGGCTGGCAGGTCGAATCACGGCGCCACGCCTATCCCAACCCGCCGCAGCCCGTCAGCCGCGAAGTCCGCGAGGTGGAGTTCGAGGCCCGGGCCCCTGAAGGCGCCGTCGCGCGCCGGGCGACGATCTCCGGGTACGCCCTGTACTACGTCTGCGAGGACGTCAAGGGGACCTGCCTCTACCGCCGGCAGGACCTGGAGATCCCGGTGCGGGTCGGGGCAGCCGAGCGCAGATAGCCGGCTCCGGACCGTCCGCGCCGCCCGTCCCCAAGGGCCTTCTGGCACGGCCATTGCTTGAAGTGATCATGATCAATTGAGACTGCCGCGGTTCCGCGGGCGGCGGCGGGAAAAAGCTTCGCCCGGGTCATCCAGCGCGCGACGCCGCCCGCGGAAATTTCGCGGGGATCCGGGAATCCCGGGCCCGAATGCGGCCGGGCAGATCTTCGAGGACGTTTCCGCAGGGAGAACGGCTCATGATGCGCAACAGAGCGAGAAGGTGGAGGTTGCCGGCGGTCCTGATCGGCATACTCGGGTTCTCGGGGACGGGTCGCGAGGCTCTCGCCTACGAGTCCTATCACGACCCGCTGCAGAACGACAAGGGATACTGCTCCACCTGTCACCCCGGTTTCGCGGGCGGTCGGAGCGATGCGCTCCACGCCCTGCACACGGGCGGCTCCGACCCCGTCACCGGTGAATGCAGCTTGTGTCACACCGGCTCGGGCCGCGACAACCCGCTGACCATGTGGAGCATCGGCGATGGGAGCGGCAACGGCCTCGGCTGCGCCGGCTGCCACGGCCGCATGTATGGGGAGGCGATCCGGGACAACTACCGCGGATTCCCCACCTTCGGCAGGAGCAAGTCCAGCGGCTACGGCCTGCGCCGGCACCACTTCAACAGCGGCGTGACCGTCTGCCTCGTCTGCCACGCGCCCGAGCCTCCCGGCGGAGCGATCCTGCCGGAGAGCGAGGGCCCGCCGTACTACGCCAGGAGCGACGTCAGCCTCGGCGGCCGGCCGGTGGACGCCTGCACCAACGAGGACACGGCCAACGACCAGGACGCTGCCGGCCTCGACAACGACGGCGACGGCCTGTACGAGCTGAACGACGCCGACTGCCTGGAGTGCACCCCGGGCGTCGTCGAGATGTTCGACGGCATCGACAACAACTGCAACGGCGAGACGGACGAGGTCGAGGGGCTCGGCTTCGGCGAACCCGGGAACCCCGCTCTCCTGAGCTGGAACGATCAGCCGCCGGAGGGGCAGCTGTACGACGTCATGCGCAGCGACAGCCGGTTCTTCGCCCCCGACGCGCCGTTCTCCGCGTGCCTGGCGGTCGCCACCCCGACGCATTCCTTGGAGGACACGGAGCCGGTGCCGCCGGGCAGCGCTTTCTACTATCTGGTCCGCAACACGTTGATCTCCGACTACGGGAACTCGTCCGACGGGAGTCCGCGGCTGTTCACTGTCTGCCCGTGAGGCGCACGAAGCCGGAAGGTCGAGGGGGAAGCGCTGAGGGCTCCGGGGAGCGCGGAGCGCCGGCGCCGGCGGCCACGGGGGCGCATCCTAGCCCGGATCGGGCTCCTCGCGCTCCAGATCGCCGGTCGCCTCCTCCCACTCGACGTACAGGTGGGCCAGCTCGACCTCGATCGACTTCTTCTCCGCGCCTAGCCGGCGCGCGACGCCGTCCTCCCTGTAAGTGGCGGGGTCGGAGAGCGCCGCGTCGATCTCCTTGAGGCGGCCCTCGTAAGGGAGGATCTCGGCCTCCAGCGCGGCCACCCGCTCACGGCGGGCGCGCAGGCGGCGGTTGCGACGGTTGCGCTGCTCCGCCGCCGCGCGGCGGCGGTCCCGGGCGGTCGCCCCGCCGGGGGAGGGGCGCCGGCGGGGCCGGTGGCTCGATTCCCCCCGAGCGACGTCGGACCCGGCCGCGGCGGGAGCGATCCCTCGCGCCCCGGCGCGGCCCCGGACGGCCGGGGACGGTGCGCGCCCGGAGGCGGCAAGGTAGTCGTCATATCCCCCGTCGTACGACTCCAGCCGGCCGTCGCGGAAGGCGGCGACCCGCGTGGCCACCCTGTTGATGAAGTAGCGATCGTGGGAGACGAACATCAGCGTCCCGCCGAATCCCGCCAGCGCGTCCTCGAGCGCCTCCCGGGTCGGCAGATCGAGGTGGTTGGTCGGCTCGTCGAGGAGGAGGAAGTTACCCGGGTCGAGCGTCAAGCGGGCGAGCGCCAGGCGGTTCTTCTCGCCGCCGCTGAGGACCTCCACCCTCTTGAACACGTCGTCCCCGGAGAACTGGAAGATCCCGAGCAGGGTCCTCAGCCGGCCGACGGCTCTCCCGGGAGCCCAGGCTTGCATCTCATCCAGAACCGTGCGCCCGGGCGTCAAGGTCTCGAGGACGTGCTGGGCGAAGTAGTGCAGGATGACCTTCTCGCCGATCTCGATCGCCCCGCCGTCGGGCGCCTCGCGTCCGGAGACGAGACGCAGCAGGGTGCTCTTGCCGCAGCCGTTCGGCCCGACCAGAGCCACCCGGTCGCCCCGCCAGATCTCGAGGTCGAGCCCTCGGAGGACCGCCCGGCCGCCGTAAGCCTTGTGCACCCCCGCAAGCCGAGCCACGCGATGCGATGAGCGCGGCACGCTCGGGAGGGAGAACCTCCAGGAGCGCTCCTCCGCCATCAGCTCGGTGCGCTCCATCCGCTCCAGCATCTTGAGCCGGCTCTGGACCTGGCGGGCCTTGGTCGCCTTGTAACGAAAGCGTTCGATGAAGCGCTCGATCTCTGCGACTCGGTGCGCCTCCTGGGCCGCCCTTCGCGCGGAGCGCTCGCGCTCCCGCTCCTTGGCCTCGCGGTACCGGTCGTAGTCGCCGGGCCAGGCCCTGAGGCGCCCGCCGTCGATCTCGGCGATCGAGCCGACCAGCCGGTTCAGAAACGTCCGGTCGTGCGAGACCATGACCAGGGCCGAAGGGATATCGCGCAGGAACGACTCCAGCCAGGCCGTGGCCTCCAGATCGAGATGGTTGGTCGGCTCGTCGAGGAGCAGGTAGTCCGGCTGCCGCAGGAGCAGGGCGCCGAGCGCGGCGCGCATCCGGAAGCCGCCCGAGAACTCCCGCAGCGGCCGGGAATGGTCGGCGGCGACGAAGCCGAGGCCCCCCAGGATGGCCTTCGCCCGGGACTCGAGGTGGAACCCGCCGGCCGCCTCGAACCGGTGCTGCAGGTCTCCGGCGCGCCGGATGAGGCCGTCCAGGTTCTCGCCCCGCGCGGTCGCCATCTCGCCGTGCAGTCGGGCGAGCTCCTCCTCCATGCGGGCGATCTCGGCGAACGGGGCGAGGATGGTGTCGAGGACCGTTCCCGCCGCCAGCCGCGCCCCCTCCTGCGGCAGGTAACCGAGGCTGGCCCCCCGGGTGATGTCGAGGGCTCCTCCATCGATCTCCTCGAGTCCGGCGATGAGCCTGAGGAGGGTGGTCTTGCCCGCCCCGTTCGGCCCCACGAGGCCGACCCGCGAGCGGGGAGGGATCCCCCAGTCGATCCCCTTCAGGACCTCGTGCGCCCCGTAGGCGCGCCGCACGCCGCGCAGCCGGATCATCGGCTGAAGTTTACACGCACGCCGCGCTCCGCCCCAGCGAGCGGGGGCCGGGCCCGCGGGCGGTGCGGCCGCGCTCAGCCGCCGGTGGCGAAGCCGGGATACAGGGTCATGCCCCCGTCCACGTACAGGCTCACGCCGTTGACGTAGTCGGAGAGGTCCGACGCGAGCCAGACCGCGGCCCGACCGATGTCGTCCGCCTCGCCGATGCGGCCGTACGGGATCAGCCGCATCAGCCTCTCATAGGCCTCGGGCGTGCTCCAGGCGGCCCGGTTGATCGGCGTGCGGACCGCCCCGGGCGCGAGGCCGTTGACGCGGATCCGGTGCGGCGCGAGCTCCTGCGCGATGCTCCTCATCAGGAGCATCACGCCGCCCTTGGAGGCCGCGTAGTTCGCGCGCCCGGCCCAGGGGATGATCTCGTGCACGGAGCTGACGCAGAGGATCTTCCCGGCGGCGCACGAGATCTCGGGCACCACCCCGCGGCGCTTCATCTCGCGGGCCGCCTCGCGGGCGCAGAGGAACTGGCCCGTGAGGTTGACGCTCAGCACCTCGTCCCACTGCTCCAGGGTCATCTCGTCCAGGGGCGCGTCCCTCTGCAGCCCGGCGTTGTTGACCAGGATGTCGATGGTGCCGAAGTCGCGGAACATCCTCCGGAACATCCCTCGCACCTGATCCTCGCGCGACACGTCCGCCCGGTGCGCGTAGGCGCGCGAGCCACCGCGGCGGATGGCCTCGACGACCTCGCGGGCCGCCTCCTCGGCCGCGACGTAGTTGACCACGACGTCGGCCCCCGCGCCGCCCAGGGCGAGGGCCACCCCCCTGCCGATGCCCGAGTTGGCTCCGGTCACCAGCGCCTTCTGGCCCTCCAGGACGGGCTGCGGCGGGCGTTCCTGCATCGGCGCTTCTGGAAGGGCGGTCGTCTTCGGTCCTGTCATGGTCTTCTCCTCCACGGAAGGCTCACCCCCCGGGGACGGGACCGCGTCTCCCCGACGCCGGGCGGCGGCGGTGGTGCTATGATGCACAGTATGGAGCACCTCGAGCGCAGCCTCCTCGAACTTGTGGTCGAGACCTCCACCGACCTGCCGCCCGACGTGCGCCTCGCCATGTCGCGGGCCTTGGGGGAGGAGCAGGCGGGCGGCCGCTCTGAGCAGGCGCTCAACGTCATCGCCACCAACATCGACATGGCGGCCGACAGCAAGGGGCCGATCTGCCAGGACACCGGCTGGCCGACCTTTCTGGTCAGGACGCCCGTGGGCGTCAGCCAGCTCCGCGTGGCGGAGGCGATCCGGGGCGCGGTCCGGGATGCGACCCGGCTCGGGAAGCTCCGTGCCAACTCGGTCGATTCGCTCACCGGCAGGAACAGCGGTGACAACCTGGGGCCGGGGACCCCGACGGTTCACTTCCAGCAATGGGAGCGCGATGATGCCATCGATGTCAGGCTGTTGCTGAAGGGCGGGGGGTGCGAGAACAAGAACATCCAGTACTCGCTGCCGGATGAGCTCCCCCACCTCGGCAGGGCCGACCGCGACCTGGACGGCGTGCGCAAGTGCCTGCTGCACGCCGTCTGGCAGGCGCAGGGGCAGGGGTGCAGCGCCGGGGCGCTGGGCGCCGCGATCGGCGGAGACCGTACCACGGGGTACGAGCAGGCCAAGCTCCAGCTGTTCCGGACCCTCGACGACACCAACCCGGAGCCGAGGCTGCGGGCCCTCGAGGAGTACATCCTGAAGACCTCGAACACCTTCGGCATCGGGACGATGGGGTTCGGCGGGAGCGTGACGCTGATCGGGTGCAAGATCGCCGCGATCAACCGCCTCCCAGCCAGCTTCTTCGTGTCGGTCGCGTACGACTGCTGGGCCTTCCGGCGGCTGGGGATCGTCCTGAACCCGCGCGACGGCTCGATCCGCGAGTGGCTCTACCGGGACGAGAGGCCCGCCGCGCCGATGGCGAAGGCGGAGGGCTTCCCGACCACCGGACGCGAGATCCGGCTGTCGCCGCCGATCACGGAGGACCGCGTCCGGCGGCTCAGGGTCGGCGACGTCGTGATGATCAGCGGGGTCGTCCACACCGGCCGCGACGCGATCCACCATCATCTGATGAAGCACGAGCCGCCCGTCAGCCTGCGCGACCAGATCCTCTACCACTGCGGTCCGGTGGTCCTGAAGCAGGACGGCGGGTGGCGGATCACGGCGGCCGGGCCGACCACCTCGAGCCGCGAGGAGCCGTACGAGGCCGAGGTCATCGCGCGCTGCGGCGTGCGCGCGGTGATGGGCAAGGGCGGCATGGGCCCGAGGACGCTCGCGGCGCTGAAGCGGCACGGGGCCGTCTACCTGAACGCGATCGGCGGTGCCGCCCAGTACTACGCGCGCTGCATCGAGAAGGTGGAGGGCGTCGACATGCTGGAGTTCGGGACACCGGAGGCGATGTGGCACCTCCGGGTGAAGGATTTTCCCGCCATCGTGACCATGGACGCCGCCGGCAACTCGCTGCACGCGGAGGTGCAGGACGCCTCCGCGGTGGTCCTCCGGGCGCTCGCGGCGCCGGTCTTCTGAGCCCTTGCTCCCGGACCGCCCCTCGGGCCCGGATCACGTCACGAAGTCCAGGTGCTCGGGGGAATCACCCCGCTCGGGCGCGGATCAGGGGCTGCGCTCCCTGTCGGCCGGTCGCCCGGCGCGGCGGCGCGGCCGGAGCCCCGCCCGCCGCGCGACGAGAGCGTCGACCTCCCGCCTGAGACGGTCCAGCACCTGGTCGTAGCCGAAGCGGCCCACCAGCTCCGCGCCGCGCTTGAGGTTGACGTGCGTGGGAGCGCACCAGAGGCCCAGGTCGGCGTCGTCGGTCTCGCCCGGACCGTTCACCCGGCAGCCCATCACCGCGATGGTGATGGCGTGATCCCTCGCGTAGGCCGTCGCCTCCCGCACCCTCTCCGCGAGGTCGACGAACGCCTCGTTCTCGACCCGGGAGCAGGAGGGGCAAGAGATGATGTTGAGCCGGCCGCCGAGGTTCTCCGGGACGGACCGGAACCGGCCGCGCGCGATGTCGTCCAGGATCCGTCGGCCGACGGCGATCTCCTCGGCCTTCCTCTCGTTGGGCAGGGTCAGCGACACCCGGATCGTATCGCCGATGCCGCGCGCGATCAGCTGCTCGAAGGCGATGCGCGTCTTGATCACGCCCTCCGGCGGGAGGCCGGCCTCCGTCACTCCGAGGTGGAGCGGCACCTCCGGCCGCTCGCGCGCGAACCTCCGGTTGGCCTCGATCACCCTGGCCGGGTCGGAATCCTTGAGCGAGACCACGAATCGGCCGAAGCCGAGGCCGTCGAGGATCCGGCAGTGCTCGAGAGCCGAGGCGACCATCTCGGCCACCGAGTCAGCCGCGAACCGGCCGGAGAGGTCGGGGTCGATCGACCCGCAGTTCACGCCGACGCGTAGCGCGCAGTCGTGCCGGGCCGCCACCTCGGCGAGGCGCGCGACCTTGTCGCGCACCGGCCTGGTCCTCTCGTGGTGGTGGAGGTGGCCCGGGTTGTAGCGGATCTTGTCGACGAACGGGGCCACCTCGGCCGCAATGCGGTAGTTCTCCTGCAGGTCGACCGACAGGCCGACCCGAGTCCGCTCCCGAATCGCGGGCAGGGCCGCGGCGTCGCGCGGGCCGTCGACGGCGACCCGGACCAGGTCGGCCCCGGCGCGCTCTAGGTCGCGGATCTGGCGGACGGTCGCCTCGACGTCCGAGGTCCTGGTGGCGCACATGCTCTGGACGGCGATGGGGCGGCCGCCGCCGATCGTGATGGGGCCGACCCGGACGGCGCGCGTCGGGTTGCGCGGGAGCGCACTCGTATCCGGCGTCACGGGCGGATCTTATCAGGGCGCGGAGCGCGGGCACAAGGAACCGCCGAGTGCTAAGATCCGCCGCATGCGGGCGATGGTCCTGAGGCGGCCGGCGGCGGTCGAGCAGGGGCCGCTCGAGCTGGCCGAGCGTCCCGTCCCCGCGCCCGGCGAGGGGGATGTCCTGATCCGGGTGCGCGCCTGCGGGGCCTGTCACACCGACCTGCACATCGCCGAGGGCGAGGTCCCGGCGCCGCGGCTGCCGATCGTGCCGGGGCATCAGGTGATCGGCCTGGTGGAGAAGGCGGGGCCGAGCGCGACACGCTTCCCCGTGGGCGCGCGGGTCGGCGCCGCCTGGCTGCACCGGACCTGCGGGGCGTGCTCCTACTGCGTCCGGGGGCTGGAGAACCTGTGCGACGCGGCCCGCTTCACCGGCTATCACGCCGACGGGGGCTACGCCGAGTACTGCGTCGCGCCGGAGGACTTCGTCTACCGGGTGCCGGACTCCTACGCCGACACCGACGCGGCGCCGCTGCTGTGCGCCGGGATCATCGGGTACCGCGCCCTGCGGCTGTCGGGAGCGGGACCGGGCGACCGGCTGGCCCTCTATGGGTTCGGCGCCTCGGCGCACATCACCCTGCAGGTCGCGCGCCACCGCGGCTGCGAGGTCTTCGTCTTCACCCGCTCGGAGGAGCACCGGCGTCTGGCGCTGTCGCTGGGCGCCGCCTGGGCCGGCCGGGCGGGAGACGCCGCCCCGGCGCCCGCCGACGGCGCCATCCTGTTCGCGCCGGCCGGGCGCTTGATCCCCGCGGCGCTGCGGGCGCTGCGCAAGGGGGGCACCCTCGCGAGCGCGGTCATCCACCTGGACGCGGTTCCGGAGATGGACTACCAGCTGATGTTCGAGGAGCGGGTCCTCAGGACCGTGACGGCGAGCACCCGGAAGGACGGCGAGGCGCTGCTGGCGGCGGCCGCGGAGGCGAGGGTGAGGGTCGAGACCGAGGTCCACCCGCTGGCGGAGGCCAATCGTGTCCTCGCCCGCATCAAGGCCGGCCGCGTGAGGGGCGCCGCGGTGCTCACGACCGGCTGAGATCCTCTCCCGGGCTCCGGCGCTCCGGGAGGCGACGGCCGGCGCCGGGCGGCACCAGCCCGGCCCGCAGCTCGGCCAGGGGGTAGAACGTGTCGCGCCACACCACGCCGCCGCGCGCCACCGTCCGGATCGCGGAGTTCCACGCCGCCACCAGCAGAAGGAGGATCGACATCGGCTGCGCGAGCGCCACGGCCGCGGGGCGAAAGCCCCCGTGCCTCGGTCCCTCGGAGGCCGCCGCGAAGGCGAGGCCGGTCTGCAGGACGAAGGGCATCCAGGCCGCGAGCAGGATGATCGGTCCGGCCGAACGGCCCCCCAGGACGCTCACCAGGATGCCGGAGAGCGCCGGGCCGTAAGCCGGCAGGGCGGAGGCGATCGTCCACAGCAGAAGGATCGGCAGGGAGAAGCCGAATCCGCCGAACAGGTTTTTCTCCAGGCCCCGGATCAGGCCGAGCGCTCCCCGGTGCCAGGCGCAGCGCACCAGGGAGAGGCCGCCGAACAGTCGCTGGCGGGCGCCCGACTCCTTCAGAAGACGGCCCAGCTTGAAGTCGTCCGCTAGGTCCATGCGGACCAGGTCGTGGCCCCCGATCCGATCGTAGGCGGTCCGGCGGATCAGATTGAACGCGCCGACCCCGGCCCCTCCTCTCGGCAGGTCGCGATCCATCTCGTGCGCCCGGGCGGCCAAGAGGTAGACCTGGCCGAACGCGGCCACCAGCCCGGCCTGGATCACCGGCATCGGGCCGAGGTCCGGGAGCACCGCCACGTGGTCGAGACCGGCGTCCTCGGCGTAGGCGACGACCCGCGCCAGCAGGTCGTCCTCCTCCAGGAGGACGTCGCCGTCGGTGAACAGGATCCAGTCGCCCCGCGCGCCGAGCGCGCCGACCTTGCAGGCGTGGCACTTGCCGATCCATCCGCGGGGGAGATCGCGCACGTGGATCACCGTCAGGCGGGAGTCGTCCCCCCCGGCCTCGGACCGGATCCGCTCGAGGATCGCCCCGGTATCATCGCGCGAGCGGTCGTTCACCACGATGATCCGCAGGCCGGGATAGCGTTGCTCGAGCAGGCGGCGGACCGTCGCCTCGATGCGCCCGCCCTCGTCCCGAGCGGTCACCACCACGGAGAGGGAGGGCTGGGGCGAGGCGCCTCCGATCCGGCCGGGGGAGCGGCCCGGGCCCGGCCCGCCTCCGGGCGACAGGACCTCGGAGAGACGCCGCACCCTGCGCGCGCCGGCCAGGATCAGCAGCGCGATCGGAGCCCAGAGCGCGAGGCCGAGGAAGCCGGCGGCGAGCGGTCCGGCGACGGCGGGGCTCAAGAGGCGGCCGGGACGGCCATCACGGCGGAGCGCGCGATGTCCTCCTGTCTGATGCGGCTCGGGTCGAACGACTCGAGCGCGCGGAGGAGCCGGTCCAGGGCCTGATCGAAGCCGGGGATGGACTTGCGGGCCCGGGTGAGCGGGTTGCAGCGCGCGAGGACGAAGTTCTTGACGAACGGATGCCTGATGCCGCGTCGCTTCAGGGCGTCCACGACCTTCTTGAGCGCCGCGTCCGCCGCGGCCACCTTCGCGGCGCGCGCCTCGCGGGTGGCGTAGGAGGCCCTCAGCGGGGTCCTCAGAAACCTGTCCACCCTGCGCAGGATGGGCGAGAATGCGCCGCCGGCGAACCGGGCGTCTCTCTCGTACAGCAGCCCCAGCGTGATGAAGTAAGCCTCCTCGAACTGGAAGGCGAAGTCCTCCTCGCACTCCTTTCCGCCCCGCTCCATGAGCCCACGGTACATCCGGATCACCTCGAGCGATTTCTCCTTGAGGTTGTGGGCCTTCTCGGTGTTCAGGGCGAGGATCTGGAACGCAACGTCGGGCTCGGGCACGACGATGGCGGGGACCAGATCGGCCTTGAGCTTCTCCAGGACGTGGCGGCGGTGGTTGCCGTTCGGGGTCCAGTAGGACCCTTCCTGCCGCACGGCAACGACCGGATCGATGAACCGGCCGATCTTCTTGACCACCCTCAGGAGCCGTTCCGCGTGGCTCTTCGACAAGTCGCGCTGGTAAGGGGTCGGCCGGACCCGCTCGCGCGGCAGCAGGGCGAAGATCTGCCAGTGGCCGCCGATCGGGTCCCGGTACAGAGCCAGCGCGTGACCTCCGTCCCGGTCGATCTCTCCGGCCAGGCGGACGACGTCGGCCGGGGGATCGACGTTCTCGGGGTGGACCGCGAAGCGGAGACGCGCCATGTGCTCGGGCCCCTCCGGGATCGAACCTTAGCAGCGAACGGGAACCGGGGGCAAGTGACCGGATGTCGGGTGAGATAGAATGACACTTCAGGCGGCGAGGGAGGAGGTCGCATGCCCCTCAGCGTCAGGCTCCGGGAGCGGGCGGCGCCGATCTGGGAGCGGGAGCAGGCGCACCCGTTCGTCCGGGGGCTCGGGGACGGCACCCTCGAGCCCGACCGGTTCAGGGTGTGGCTGCGGCAGGACTACCTGTTCCTGATCGAGTACGCCAGGGTGCTGGCGATGGCGGCGGCGCGCGCGGAGGATCTCGAGACCCAGGCGCGCTTCTCGGACCTCCTGCAGGCGACGCTGCGCACCGAGATGGATCTACACCGGCGCTACGCCCGCCGGTTCGGGATCTCCGAGGCCGATCTGGAGCGCACGGCTCCGGCGCCCACCACGCAGGCCTACACGGATTTCCTGGTCCGCGTAGCCCTGCAGGGACCGCTGGCCGCGATCGTGGCGTCCCTGCTTCCGTGCGCCTGGGGATACGCGGAGATCGCCCGACGGCTGGTGCGCCCCGGAGGCGCGCCGGAAGGCTCGCCCTACGCGGAGTGGATCCGTGCTTATTCCTCAAGGGAGTTCGGCGAGTACGCGGACTGGCTTAAGGACCTGCTCGACCGCCTGGCCGACGGGGCCCCCGATCGGGAGCAGGAGAGGCTGACGCGTATCTTCCTCACCTCGAGCCGATACGAGTATCTGTTCTGGGAGATGTGCCACTGCAAGTCTTCCTGGCCGGTCTGAGCCGCGGGAGGCCGCCGGCGGGACATCCGAGGAGGTCGTCATGAGAAGCCGAATGCGTCGTGCGAGCCCGTTCCCGGCGGCGGTCGCCCTCTTCTTCGCCTCTCTGCTCGCGGTGCCGGCCGTCGCCGTCCCGGGCAGCGGCAAGATCCCGCGCAGCGGACCGCTTTACTTCTCGTCGGGCGCCATCGAGACCGTGCAGACCATCCTGAGGGACAACGGGTACCTGGAGCCGGAAGAGTACGCTCCGGGCACCATGGACCAGCCCACCATCGACGCGCTGCGCCGGTTTCAGCGCGAGCACTACCTGAAGTCGACCGGCCTGATCGACCCGGAGACGATGGGCCTGCTGACGACCCACGGGCTGTCGAGCGCGGCGGGAGCGCCGCCCTCGTCGCCTAAGGCCGAGCTGTCGGAGCGAGGGCTCGGGGAGCCGGAGGGCGAGGCGGTGGTGGAGGAGTCGGCCGACTGGGTCGAGGTGACGCGCGAGGACATGGAGGAGGAGTCCGTGGCCCTGGCGGCGACGGTGTCCGAGGAGGAGGCGTCCGGGTCGAGCGGCGCCGGGGAGTCGGAACGATGCAGGCCGCAGTCGGCGAGCCGCGAGCCCATGCGGGCGCTCCTAGGAGCGGCACTGCTCGCGATCGGGGCGGCCTGGCTTCTGCGCCGCCAGGGATGAGATGGGGGGAACCCGGCGTATGAGCTCCAGAGTCCGCCTGGGGCTGGGCGTGCTGTGCGTCGCGGCGGGCGTGGGGCTGCTGGCGCGTGCCGCGGCGATCCGCGCCGACGCGGCCGCCTGGCAGGCCCGGCACGCCGCCCGGCTCGCGCCGGCCGCGGCCCGCCTCGCGGCCCGGGAGGAGCCCGCTCGCCCTCCCGTCCCGGGGGAGCCGGTCGCCCGCCTGCGCATCCCCGGGGTGGGGCTCGACGTCGTGGTGGCGGAGGGCGTCGACCCGGCGACGCTGGCGCGGGCGCCGGGGCATATGCCGGGCAGCGCCCTGCCGGGGCAGCCCGACAACTGCATCATCGCCGGCCACCGGGACGGCCCCTTCGGCCGCCTGCACTCGGTGCGCGAGGGCGACTGGGTGATCCTGGAGGGTCCCGCCGCCCGGGGCCGCTACCGGGTCGTGTCGGTGGGGATCGTCGGCAGGGATGATCCGGAGCCCCTGGCCCGATCCGGGCGGCCGCTTCTGACCCTGATCACCTGCCACCCCCTCGGGTACCTGGGGCCGGCGCCGCAGCGGCTCGTCGTGAGGGGCGAGCTGGCCGCGGTGGAGGATGGCGGCGCCTGAGGGCGCACCGGCCGCCCCGCGCGCCCCCCGCTCGTGCAGCGGGCGGCGCGGGCTCGGGGCGCTCCTGCCCTCAATGCGCCCGGGCCGGCGATAACCTTATCCGCACGGAGGGGCGTTCCTCCCTGCTCCTCGGCCCGCGGCGGCGGACGAGCAGCTTCGGATCGGCGTACCCCTTGGGGTACCAGAAGCCGGAACGGTCCCTCTGTCCAGGAGGCAGCACGGACTGGTCGTCGCCAGGCTCGACGATCTTGACGCGGAACGGCACGACGGTCCCCCGTCCCACTTGGGGTGGACGGTCGGTCTGTCTGGGTCCGAGCAGATTTCGGCTAAGCGGCCGTTATTTTACCCCAGCCGGCCGGATACGTTACCCGTCGATTTTCGAAAAAATCAGGTCCGGCGCGGCCTTTTCCGGGGCGCGCCGCGGCGCGGGAGCGCCGCCGCACTCAGGGGCGGCCTAGCGCTGCGCCCCGGCCGGCCACTGGTAGAAGGCCCCGTTGGAGTAGATGATGTCGCAGGTGAATTCCCCGATCGGGCCGCCGGTGTTCGTCCCGGGCATCCCGTCCCTGCCGTAGCTGCTGATGGTGTACACGGTCCCGGTGGCATTGGTGTCGATGTGCCACGGATTGTCCCAGCCGTCGGTCAGGGGGACCTTCTGCAGGTAGAGAGGGGCGAGGTAGGCGCCGATCGTCTCCCCGTTGGCGTCGGTCAGGCCCCGGGGGTAGACGTTGTTGTCGGTGGCGTACATCTCGAGCCCCATGCCGATCGACTTCATGTCGGCCATGGTCGCCTTCTGCTTGGCGCGCTGGATCGCCTTCTGCAGGTTGGGCAGGGCCAGGGCGGCCAGGATCCCGATGATGGTCACCACGATGAGCAGCTCCACCAGCGTGAAGCCCGCCCCGGGGTCCGCCCTCCTCCCGCCTCGACCGGCCAGCACCGACGGCATCCTCCTGTGTTCGCGTAGTTTAGCACGCCCCCCGCGGTGGAGCGAGGCCGGCGGCGAATCTACATACGGTGCGGCCCTCGGGGCCGTCTAGGTGGCTCGGGCCGCCGGCTCCGCGGCGTCGAGCAGGGCGCGCGGTTCGATGTTCCCTCCGCTGACGACCGCCGCCGTCGGGCCCGCGGGCCCGCGGACGGCGCCGGTCAGGAGCGCGGCGACGGCCGCCGCCCCGCTCCACTCGGCCAGCAGGTGCTCGGAGCGGAGCAGCCACAGGGCGGCCGCACGGATCGCGTCGTCGCTGACGGTCACGATGTCGGCCACGAACCGTTGCGCCAGCGCGAAGTTCAGGCCGCCCGGGCGCGAGGGGAGCAGGCCGTCGGCGATCGATCCGACCGAGGCCAGGGTCACGGGGGCGCCGGCGCGCAAGGACGCCGCCATGCAGGCCGCGCCCTCCGGCTCCGCCCCGATGACGTGGATGCGGGCGCGGTGGTAGCCGCAGGCGAGGGCGATCCCCGAGAGCAGGCCGCCGCCGCCCACCGGCACGACGATCGTCTCGACCTCCGGCATCTGCTCCAGGATCTCCGTCGCGCAGGAGGCCTGGCCCGCGACGATCCAGGGATGATCGAACGGCGGGACCATCGTGAGGCCCCGCTCCTTTCCGATCGATTCGGCCAGGGCCCTGCGCTCGAGCGAGGTCGTCCCCCTGAAGTGGACCTCCGCCCCGTGATCCCGCGCCAGCTGGACCTTCAGCGGAAGCGCCGTCTCTGGCATCACCACCACCGCCGGGATCCCGGCCCGGCGCGCCGCGATCGACACGGCGATGGCGTGATTGCCGGAGGAGTATGTGATCAGCCCGCCCGGCCGCCCCTCCTCGATCGCCCGGCACGTGAAGTTCGTGGCGCCGCGGATCTTGAAGGCTCCTCCGACCTGCAGGCTCTCGCACTTCAGCGCCACGGGACAGCCGAGCCGCTCGGCCAGCGTCTCAGAGACGATGAGCGGGGTGACGCGGGCGCCCCGGTGGACGCGCTGTCGCGCCGCCCTGAGATCGGACGGGCCTAGGCCCCTCTCCTCGATTCCCATGGTCTGCACCGGCCCCGGTGGGCCGCGGGCACCCCCATCTTCCCTCACCTCGGGGCCGGACGTCACGGGGTATCGCGAGGAAAGAGACGCCGCGGCGATGCCCGGGCCGGAGCGCTTGAACCCGCGGGGGCGATGTGAGAGACTCGACCCGTTCCCGGGAGGTGACGGGATGCCCGCTCCTGCCGATTACAAGAACAAGTTCCTCAAAAAGCCGCCCAAGCGGCTGGCGGTGATCGACCACACCAACTGCTCCGGCTGCGCCGGCTCTCCCGCCTGCGTTGCGTTCTGTGAGACGGTCACCGTCAAGACCCAGGTCGTCGACGCGATCCGCTACATCGCCTCGCCGCAGGCCCCCAACAACCTGGCGGTCGTCGAGTACGACAGGTGCATCGGCTGCGCCCTCTGCTCGGAGGTCTGTCCGTGGGACGCGATCACCATGTACAGCTTCGAGGAGGCGTGGGACGCGCACGCCCAGGTCACGCTGGTGGAATACAGCCCGGAGATCGATGTCCATCCCAGGCCGAGGGAAGAGGAGACGGAGACGAAACCGGCCGCGGCGGCCCCGGGCCCCGCGCCCTGAGCGGTCCGACCATGGATGTCGTCGCGATATTGCTGGCCGCAGGCGAGTCCGAGCGCATGGGGACCTCCAAGGCGTTGCTCCCGTGGCACGGCCAGACCCTCCTCGCGCACCAGCTGCGGCAGATCCAGAGAAGCCGCATAACGGAGTGCGTGGTCGTCCTGGGCCGGGAGGCGGACAGCCTGGCCCCGATCGTCGAGTCGTCCAGGCGGCTCACGTGGAAGTCGCGGGCCGTCTACAACCCGCGGTATCGCGAGGGCAAGACCACCTCCATCCAGGCGGGTCTGGCCTCGCTCTTCTCCAGGCCCGACGGCGTCATCGTCGCGGCGGTCGACCAGCCGCTCGATCGCCGGCTGCTCGATGCGCTCCTCCGGCGGGGCGAGGAGGAGTGGGAGTGGGGCGGCGTGCCCGGGCGGCGAACGATCCTGGTCCCGGTCTTCCAGGGCAGGCGCGGCCATCCGCCGCTGTTCTCCGGCGCCCTGATCGGCGAGCTGATGGGGATCTGCGAGGAGAGGGAAGGCCTCAGGGCGGTGGTCCGGCGCGATCCGGGTCGCGTCCTGGAGGTCCCCTGGGACAGTCCCGAAGTGCTCCTCAACCTGAACGCGGCGGCCGATCTCCCTCCCGCCGCGCGCCCGGGCGGGCCCGGGGCGCGGTAGCGCCCGCGGGGGGCCGGATCCCGGGTGGAGGCCAGGATGCCCCGACCACGAGCGCGCGGCAGGAAGAGAGCGGGCCGCGGCGCGGCGGTTTCCCGCCGTGAGTTCCTGAAGGGCCTCGGCGCGGGCGGCGCCCTCGGGGCCGGCCTCCTCGGGGCCGGCGGCGCGGCGTGCCGGACCGAGCGGCGCCGGGGGGAGGCGGCCCGGTTCGGGCCGGGCGCGGGGCCGATCCGGCTCACCGTCAACGGCAGGACCCGTACCGTGCGGGTGGAGCCTAGGGTCACCCTGCTCGACGCCCTGCGCGACCGGCTGGACCTCACCGGGACGAAGAAGATCTGCGACCGTGGG
Source organism: Acidobacteriota bacterium (assembly GCA_046758905.1). Lineage (GTDB taxonomy): Bacteria > Acidobacteriota > Polarisedimenticolia > Gp22-AA2 > Gp22-AA2 > JBHIBC01. The sequence goes on from JBHIBC010000002.1 coordinate 47,428, forward strand.
GAATGCGGCGGCTGCACCGTGCTGCTCGATGGGCTGCCGGTGTACGCCTGCATGATGCTCGCGGTCGAGGCCCGCGACAGGGCGATCACGACCGTCGAAGGGCTCGCGCCGGCAGAGCGGCTGCATCCGCTGCAGGAGGCGTTCGTAGAGCGGGACGCGCTGCAGTGCGGCTTCTGCACGCCCGGCTTCCTGGTCGCCTCCAAGGCGCTGCTGGATCGCAACCCCGGCCCGTCGCGCGAGCAGGTGCGCCGGGCCCTGGGCGGCCACATCTGCCGCTGCGGGACCTACCCCCGGGTGATCCAGGCCGTGCTCGACGTGGCGGCCCGCTCCGGCGGCCGGGCGGCGCGACACGGCGGCGCACGGTCGGGCACCGGCCCGTGAAGGGCCGGTGAGGAAGGGCATGGCGGAGACACGTAGGGTGCGCGTCGGCAATCCCGCCGGTACCCGGGAGATCACCGTCTCGGTGCCGCCGAGCGAGCCGCGGATCTGGGACGCCGACGCCCGGCTCGAGGTCGTGGGTTCAACGGTGCCGAGGCTGGACGGCGCCGACAAGGTGACGGGCCGGGCCCGCTTCACGTACGACATCAATCTCGAGGGGATGCTTCACGCGCGCGTCCTCAGGAGCCCGCACCCGCACGCCCGGATCCTCTCCATCGACGCCTCGGAGGCGAAGCGGCTGGCAGGGGTGAGGGCCGCGATCACCTTCGAGGGAGCCGACCCCTTCTCGTCGCTCGGTCGGAAGGACGAAGCCGGCCGCGCGGTCGAGGGAGAGGGGAGGACGGGCTCCCCGTCGGGCGAGCGGCGCCGGGTGCTGTTCGCCGGCGAGGAGGTCGCCGCGGTCGCCGCCGTGACGCCGGAGCTGGCCGAGGACGCCCTCGACCTCATCCGGGTCGAGTACGAGGCGCTGCCTCACGTCACCGATCCGGAGCAGGCGCGTCGCCGGGATGCGCCGAGAGTCTTCCCGGAAGGAAACGTGGCGCCCGCCAGCGTGCGGGAGCGCGGCGACGTCGGGGCCGGCTTCCGGGAGGCCGCGGTCACCGTCGAGGGAACCTACGGGACCCCCGTGGCGCTGCACAACTCGCTCGAGTCGCACGGGGCCGTGGCGCGATGGCAGAGAGGCAAGCTGACCGTGTGGGCCTCGACCCAGGGCGTCTTCGGCTTCCGCGACGACCTGGCGAAGTTCTTCGGCATCCCGTCGGGGGATGTGCGCGTCGTCAGCGAGTATCTCGGGGGAGGGTTCGGATCCAAGTTCGGCGCCCAGAGCACCGGCGTGATCGCGGCGCTGCTGTCGCGGGCGGCGCGCGCCCCGGTGAAGCTGATGCTCGACCGCCACGAGGAGAACCTGGCGACCGGGAACCGCCCGAGCTCGACCCAGTGGATCCGGGTCGGCGCGCGGCGCGATGGGACGCTCACGGCCGTTCACCTGAAATCCTACGGCACCGCAGGGATCGCCACCGGCGCTGGAGTGGGCGGGCCCGCGTGGAAGATCTACGCGTGTCCCAACGTCCGGATCGAGGAGGAGGACGTTTACACCAACGCCGGCCCGGCGGCGCCGTTCCGGGCTCCCGGCTACCCGCAGGGCTCGTTCGCGCTCGAGTCGGCCCTCGACGAGCTGTCGGACCGCCTCGGGCTGGACCCGCTCTCCCTGCGGCTCAGGAACTACGTGGACAAGCCGGCGAAGGCGTTGCGCCTCGAGTACGAGCTGGCCGCGAAGGAGATCGGCTGGGAGCGCCGGCGTTCGCCCCGGAGGGGCGCCGGCGGGGTTCGCCGCGGCATGGGTATGGGGACGGCGCTGTGGCCGATGTACGGCGGGCCGCCGGCCGACGCCACCGTCACGATCCACAGCGACGGCACGGTGGAGTGCGTCTGCGGCACGCAGGCGATCGGTGGCGGGACCCGGACCGCCATGGCCATGGTCGTCGCCGAGGTCCTGGGCCTGAAGCCCGGGGACATCCGGGCCACGATCGGCGACACCGGCAGCAACATGTACGCGGGCGCCTCGGGTGGCAGCACGACGCTGACATCGATCCTGCCGGCGGTGCGCACCGCGGCCGAGGGGGCGAAGGCCAGATTCCTGGAGGCGGTCGCCCCGTCGTTAGGTGGCGAACCGGGCGAGTTGGAACTGCGCGACCGGCGGGTGAAGACCGCCGACGGCGGGCGCTCGGTGCCCTTCCGGGAGGCCGCGGGCCGTCTGGGGTCGAGCCTCATCTCCGCGCAGGCATCCCGGGCGAGGAACTTCGAGGGGCTGGGGATCGAATCGTACGGCGCGCAGTTCGCGGAGGTGGAGGTCGACACCGCGACCGGCAGGGTCCGGGTCCTGAAGATCGCGGCGGCCCACGACTGCGGGCGTACGATCAACCGCCTGACCGCGGAGAGCCAGGTCAACGGCGGCGTCATAATGGGGCTGTCCTACGCGCTCCTGGAGCAGCGCGTGATCGATCACCCCACCGGCATCGTCGTCAACCCCAACCTCGAGGCGTACAAGATCGCCGGCACGATGGAGACTCCCGAGATCGTCCCGATCCTGGTGGAGGTCCACGACCCGGCGAACAATGTGGGTGCGAAGGGCCTGGGCGAGCCGCCGATCGTCCCGACCGCGGCGGCCATCGCCAACGCCGTGAGCAACGCCCTCGGCGCGCGGGTGCGCGAGCTGCCGATCACGCCGGCCCGGGTGCTGTCGCTGCTCGGTGGCGGGGAGGCCTGAGGTGCGTCGCTTCGCCTACGTCGAGCCGGAGTCGCTCCAGGCCGCCTCCCGGATCCTGGCCCGGGAGGGTGAGGGGGCGCGGCCGATCGCCGGCGGCGCGGATCTCCTCGGGGAGATGAAGGACGGGATCATCGAGCCGCGGACCGTGGTCGACCTCAAGTCGATCCCCGGGCTCGACCGCATCCGGCTCGAGGAGGACGGCACCGTCCGCATCGGCGCTCTCGCGACCCTGACCGCCGTCGAGACGGACGACGCGATCCGCAGGGAGTTCCCGGCGGTCGGCCAGGCCGCGGCCAGCGTCGCGTCTCCCGAGATCCGCAACGTGGGGACCGTCGGCGGGAACCTCTGCCAGCGACCGCGGTGCTGGTATTACCGGTCGCCCCTGCATCCCTGCCTCAAGAAAGGGGGGGAGGTGTGTTACACCCTCGAGGGCGACAGCCGATACAACGCGATCCTCGGAGGTGGGCCCTCGTTCATCGTCCATCCCTCCGACCTGGCTCCGGCGCTGGTCGCCTGCGGCGCGCGCGTCGGCATCTCCGGGCCGGCCGGGCCGAGGGAGCTGCCCCTGGAGGAGTTCTACGTCCTCCCCGAGGTGCGGCTCGACCGCGAGACCATCCTCGAGCACGGCGAGATCGTCACCGAGGTGACGCTGCCGCGCCGTTGGTCCGCCGCCGGCGGCGCGCGGAGCCTGTTCCTCAAGTTCAGGGAAAAGGACTCGTTCGACTTCGCCCTGGTGAGCGTCGCCGCTGCCCTGACTCTGCGGGACGGCCGCTGCGAGACGGGGCGGGTGGTCCTGGGAGGCGTGGCGCCGATCCCGTGGCGCTCGAGGCGGGCCGAGGCGGAGATCGAAGGGGAGGCGCTCGATCCGATCACGGTGGGGCGAGCGGCCGAGGCCGCCCTGGCCGCCGCCGCGCCCCTGGCGCACAACGGGTACAAAGTGCCGCTGGCCAAGGCCCTGATCCGGCGCGCCCTGCTGGACCTCGCGCGGGAGGCGGGCGCATCCTCCCGGTAGGGAGAGGAGACCTCGGAGAGACCATGGGCGAGCCGACTCACGGCGATCGACCGGCGGTCCGGGCGGCCGGGCTCTGCCGTCATCTGCGGACGAAGACTTACTACTACGGCTCCGCGGACGACGCCCTGGGAGAGGCCGGCCTCTCGACCACCGCCCAGTTCTGGTGTCTGCGGACGACGCGCCCCGTCGGCCCGGACGAGCGGCCCGCCTCGGCCCGCTCCTGCCGCCCGGGGCGAGACTGCTGCGATCTCCCGCCCGGAGGCCGAGCCAGTTGACCCGCCTCCGGCCGGGCGGCCGTGCCGCGCCGGGCGCTCGCCTCCGGCTCCTGTCTCCAGTCGTCGCGGCGCTGCTCGGGACGGCCGTGCCGCTGCTCTCGCCGCCCGCGGGCGCCGCGTCGGGGCGGTCGCCGGCCGAGGAGGCGGAGGACGAAGAGGTCGAGATCGTCGAGGAGGAGATCACGCCCCTCGGCTTCTCGAGGGCCGGCTGGGAGCGGCAGCGCGCGCTCGAGGGCCGGCTCGCCTCCCTGCTCAAGCCGACGCGGATCGCGAGGACCCTCCGAAGGCTCACGGCCCGGCCGCACCGCGCCGGGACCGCCGACTCCGAGCGCGTCGCCCGCTGGATCCTGTCCGAGGCGGAGCGCGCCGGCCTCGAGGCCGAGATCGTCCCCTACCTCTTCTACAACTCGCACCCCGGCCCCCGGTCGATCCGCCTGACCGCCCCCGTGGAGCGGGCCCTATCCCTGGAGGAGGACCGGATCGAGGAGGACCCCTTCGCGAGGGCGCCGTGGAAGCACCGCGCCTTCTGCGCCTACAGCGGGTCGGGAACCGCCGAGGGCGAGGTGGTGTACGTCGGGCAGGGGACGGTGGAGGACTTCGGCGCGCTGGACGAGAGCGCGATCTCCCTCGAGGGGCGCGTCGCCCTGATGCGCTACTTCGGCGAGGAGGAGGGGACGAAGGTGCTGCGGGCCCGGGAGCGCGGCGCGGTGGCGGTCGTCCTGTACGCCGACCCGCTGGAGGACGGCTTCGTGCACGGCGAGGTCTACCCGAAGGGGAACTGGCGGCCGCCGGGAGGGATCATGCGCCGCTCGGTCATCGCCACGCCGTACGACGGCGACCCGCTCAGCCCGGGGTGGGCCGCGACCCCCGGCGCGCGGCGCCTCGAACCCGGCGAGATCGAGGGGCTGCCGCGGATCCCGGTGCTGCCGATCTCCTACCGCGCCGCCGCCGTCGTCCTCTCGCACCTCGGAGGGCCCCGCGCCCCGGACAGGATGCAGGGGGCGATCGTGCGCGGGGACGGCGGAGCCCGCCCGCTGGAGTACCGGCTGGGCCCGGGGCCGGCGCGGCTCCGTCTCTCCGTCCAGATGGACGAGAGGACGGACACCATCCTTGACGTCATCGTCAGGGTACCGGGGGAAGCCGAGCCGGAAGCCTGGGTGATCCTCGGGACCCATCACGACGCCTGGATCTACGGCGCGGGAGACCCATCTAGCGGCACCGCTGCGGACCTGGAGATCGTGAGGGCGCTCGGGGATCTCCGGCGGGAGGGCTGGCGGCCGCGGCGCACGATCGTGCTGGCGTTCTGGGACGCGGAGGAGATGAACCTGGGCGGATCCGCGGAGTGGGTGGAGGAGCACGCCGAGCAGCTGCGCGAGAAGGGCGTGGCGGCGATCAACATGGACTCCGCGGTGTTCAACGGCGAGCGGCCGCTCTACGTGGCGGCGAGCCCGGCGCTCCACACCTTGTTCCGCGAGGCGGCGGACGTGGTGCCTGCCCCGGCCGCGGAAGGGAGCCTGTGGGCGAGCTGGCTGCGGATGCAGAACGAGGCGCGCGGGCAGGGCTCGGTGGACGGGCACGGCCCCGACTACGACCCGTCGGAGCCCTTCGAGCGGCCGTACATCGACCCGATCCCGCTCGGGGACGACCAGACTCCGTTCGTGGTGCGTGCGGGGCTGCCCGGGAGCGACATGTACTACGGCGCCGACTACGGCATGTACCACTCGCTGTACGAGGATTACCACTGGATGACGACGATCGTCGACCCGAACTTCGCCCATCACTGGGTCATGGCGCTGCTGCACGGGGTCCTCGGGCTGCGCCTGGCGATGGCCGAGGTCCTGCCGCTCGACCCCGAGGTGAGCGCCGCGGCCTGGGAGGACGCCCTGGCCGATCTCGAGGGGCGTGCCGCGGCGCTGGGGGTCGACGCCGGGATCTTCGGACCGGTGCGAGAGGCCCTCGTACGGTTCTCCGACGCGGCCCGGACGTTCGGCGAGAGGCGCGACTCCGTCCTCCACGAGGCGCGCTGGGAGGCGGGGGCCCACCCGGATGCCCTGACGGCGGTCAACGCGGGCGTCGCGGCGGCCGCGCGCGCGTTCTACCTGGAGGACGGTCTGCCCGACCATCCCTACGACCGCGGCCTGTGGGTCGCCCCCTCGCGGGCGGTTCCGGGCCTGCGCGACGCGCGCCTTCCGGGCCTGCGCTGGGCGCTCGAGCTGGGGCGGGAGGGGGAGCTCCCGCGCCAAGTGGAGATCTACGCGCGCGCGCTCGATGAGGCGGCGCGGCAGCTGACCGGCGCCGCCGAGCTCGTGGCCGGGCTCCCGCGGGAGGCGCAGGCGAGCGAGCCTGCGCCGGCCGAGGCGGGGGATCCCGGCGCCCGGCCCGCGACCCCCGGCGGACGGCCCGCCGCCCCTCCCGAGGCGGCCGGGGAGCCCGAACGCGGCTCCGCCACGCGCTCCTCCGGCGACTGACTCAGCGCAGGCTCGCCGCGACCTCCTCGAACGCCTTCAGGTTAGCCTCGACGTCCTCCTCCGTATGGACGATGGAGACGGTCCAGACGTCGCCGCCGAAGTGGTGGGCCGGCAGGACGCCCCGGTTCATCATGGCGAACCACCAGTGGCGGAAGGTCTCCTCGTCCGCCGTCATGAACTCCCGGTAGCTCCTGAGGGGCCGATCGGTGAAGGTAATCATGCCGCAGGGGCCGACCCGGTTGATCTGCGCCCTCAGCTCGTGCTCCCGGGCGATCGTCCTGTAGCCGTCCGCGAGCCTGCGGCTGAGGTCGGACGTCCTCCTGTACGCCTCGGGCGTCAGCAGGTCGCGCAGGACGACCCTGGCGACGTTCAGGACCAGAGGGTTGGCGGCGAAGGTGCCGACCTGGATCACCTGTCCGCTGCTGACCACCTGCATGATCTCCTCGTCCGCCCCGACGGCGCCGAGCGGAAGCCCGCCGGCCAGCGCCTTGGCGGTGCAGACGATATCGGGCCTAATGCCGTAGTACTCGGTCGCGCCGCCGGGAGCGATCTTGCAGCCGGTCTTGACCTCGTCGAAGATCAGCAGCGCCCCGTTCTCGTGGCAGAGATCGCGCAGCTCCCGGAAGAACCCCTCCTCCGGCTCGATGCAGCCGCAATCCATCATGATCGGTTCGGTGATCACGGCCGCGATCTGGTTGACGTGACGGGCGAACAGATCCTTCACGGAGTCGAGGTTGTTGAAGACCGCCATCAGCGTCAGGGCGTAGGTCTCCTCGGGGATCCCCTCGGAGGCCGGGACGCGGGCGCCCCGATCCGCGCGGCCGAGCTGCCGGAGCAGGGCGCTGGTGGTCACCAGGGTCTGGTCGTTGTGGCCGTGGTAATGTCCCTCGAACTTGACGATGTACTTCTTGGATGTGTAGCCGCGCGCGATCCGCAACGCGGTCATCGTCGCCTCGGTCCCGGTGTTGACGAAGCGCCACTGCCCGTGGCCGAACCGCGAGGCGAGCAGCCCCGCGACCTCCTGCTCCAGCAGGTGCGGCATGCAGAAGAGCGTGCCGCGCTCCGCCTGCTCCGTCAGCGCGGCGACGACCTCGGGATGGGCGTGGCCCACGAACTGGCTGCCCATGTTGAGCATGAAGTCGATGTACTCGTTGCCGTCGAGGTCGTAGATGCGCGAGCCCCGGGCGCGTGCCGCGAACATCGGATAGGGGTCCATGAAGCGGAAGTTCCCCGACGCCCCGCCCGGGACACGCTCGCGCGCCCTCTCCCAGGCCTCGCGGGAGGTGGGGGTCCTGCCGATCCACTGATCGATCGCCTTCGCCTTGTCCGACATCTTCGATGACTCCTATCCATGGTGCAGGGATGATCCCATCCTGGAAATGAAATCTCCCGCTGTTCGCGCCGCCGGGGCACAGGCGCCCGCTCTCCCCCGGCGGCTCTAGACCCCGCCGCGGGCCCTCGCCGGACGACCGCTAGGTGTCGTCGTGCAGGTGCTCGATCTTTCGAGGGTAGCTCGACAGGTGGGGACACTCGTCCGGCCGCGGCGCGCTGCGCCCGGCCGCCCAACGGTGCGTTCCCCGGTCCGTTCCGATCACCGGCGATTCCCGGAAGCCTACGTCATGCTAGCCCGCCCCGGGGGGCGGGTGTCAAGGACGACGCCCGCGGGGGGCGAGGGTCTCAGCCCTGCACGGGGCTCGCGGGTCGCCCCTCGAGCGCTTCCCGCACCCTGCGGATCAGGAGATCGGAGGAGAACGGCTTCTGTATGAAGGATACCCCCACGTCGAGGACCCCCTGCCGCGCGATCGAGTCCCCGGTGTATCCCGACATGAACAGGACCTTCACCTCAGGCCGCAGGGCCGCCACCTGCCTCGCCAGGGCCGGCCCCGCGATCTCCGGCATCACGACGTCGGTCAGCAGCAGGTGGATGGCGCCGGCGTGACGCCGGCACAGTTGCAGGGCCTCGCGACCGTTTCTGGCCTCCAGGACCGTGTAGCCAATCGATCGAAGCGTATCCCCGATGAGCGCCCGCACGCACCCCTCGTCCTCGGCCAGGAGGACCGTCTCGGTGCCGCGCTGCGGGCGGCCGGATCGCCCGGCCCGCGCCCTCGGCGCGGCGACCTCCTCGTCGACCCGGGGGAGGTAGATCTTGAAGGTGCTGCCGCGCCCGGGCTCACTGTAGGCCCAGATGTTGCCGCCGCTCTGCTTGACGATGCCGTACACGGTGGACAGGCCCAGCCCGGTGCCCTTGCCGACCTCCTTCGTCGTGAAGAACGGCTCGAAGGCGCGCGCCGCGACCTCCGGGCTCATTCCGTGGCCGCTGTCGCTGACCGCGAGCATCGCGAAATCGCCGACGCGGGCGCCCACGTGGCGATCGGCGTAGAGCTGGTCGAGGGTGACGTTCGTGGTCTCGATCGTGACCTCGCCGCCCCCGGGCATGGCGTCGCGGGCGTTGACGATCAGATTGACGATCACCTGCTCGATCTGGCCGGGGTCGGTCCTGACGTGCCACAGGTCCGGGGCCAGCACCGTGCGGACCCGGATGTCCTCGCCGATCAGGCGACGCAGCATCGGCGCCAGGGCGGTCGCGATCCGGTTGAGGTCGAGGACCTTCGGATCGAGGACCTGCCGGCGGCTGAAGGCGAGCAGCTGACGGGTCAGGGAGGCCGCCCGCTCCGCGGCGCCCCGGATGCCCTCGATCCCCTTCCTGTGGGGTCCGCCGTCCTTGGCCAGGCGGCGCCGCAGGATCTCGCAGTGGCCGAGGATGACGGTGAGCATGTTGTTGAAGTCGTGCGCGACCCCGCCCGCCAGCTTCCCGATCGCCTCCATTTTCTGCGACTGGCGCAGTTGATGCTCCAGGGAGAGCTCGCGCTCGTGCCTGCGGTAGCTGTCGTAGAGGACGCTCGCCAGGTGGGCCAGGACCTCGAGCTGGTCCCGCTCCGCGGCGGAGTACCCGTCCGGCCGGTTGGCCACGGCGATCATCCCGACCACCTCCTCCCGCTTCAGCATGGGGGCGCCGAGGAAGCAGCGCAGCGGCGGATGGCCCCGGGGGAGTCCGGCCGCCCGCGGGTCGGCGGACGGGTCGTTGCTCAGGACCGACCTGCGGCCGGTGATCACGCTCCCGAACAGGTTGTCGAAGCTGGTGAACTCGAGGTAGCCGGCCTCGCGATAACCCCGCAGGGCCCGCTCGTAGAACTCCCGGTTGACCGCCGCATCCCACTCGATCCCCTCGTGCGCCAGGATGCGCAGGACCGGCCCGTCGACGACGACGCCGAGAAAGCCGAACTCGCTGTCCGTCTGGCTGAGCGCGGCGCGGAGGATCAGGGCCGTCGCCTCGCGCCACTCCCCCCTCTCGAGAAAGGCCACCATGGCGTCGTTGATCGCCTGGAGCTGCTCCGTCCTGCCGCGCAGCTCCCGCTCCGCGCGGTTCCTCTCGGCCAGCTCGCGCGCGTGGGCCAGCATCGAGGAGATCGTCTGGGCGAAGCCGGCCGCGAGCACCGCGTCCTCCTGCGAGAACGGCTCCCCGCTCTTCTTCTCCGACAGGTACACGCGCCCGAAGATCCGTCCCCCCTTCACGATCGGCACGGCGAGCAGGGTCTTCATCGGCGGGTGGCGGGGAGGCAGCCCGACCGCGCGCGGGTGCCGCGAGATGTCGTCCACTATCAGCGCCTGGCCGGCTTCGATGACCAGCCCGAGCAGGCCGTGCCCCTGCGGCAGCCCGCCGATCTCCTCGGCCTGCGCATCGCTCATCCCTGCGAAGACGAAATCGTCCTGTCGCCCCTCCTTATTCAGGATCGCGGCAGCCGCGTAACGCGCCTGGAGCAGCGCGGCGAGGATCTCGATCCCCTCGCGGAGCAGCGCCCTGGTCTCGGTCGATTTCGCCAGCAGGGCCAGGAGCCTGCGGTAGCTCGAGTTGAGATCCTGCAGGTGATCGATGCCGGCGCCCAGCTCCACGACCCTGCGCTCGGAGTCGACGCATTGGAGCCGGCTCTGCTCGAGCTGGCCGGCCTGAGACTGCAGGCGGGCCGCGAGAAGGCCCGAGCGCGTCACGACCCCGAGGAACGCGCCCGACTCGTCGATGACCGGGAGGGCCTCGGCCCGCGCCTCGTCCATGTCCCGCAGGACATCCTCCAGCTCGGCATCCGCGCGGACCGCGGGCGGCGAGGGTCTGGGGATCAGGTCGGCGAAGATCCGCCCCGGGAGGCTCACCGGGTCGGCGTCGGTCACGAGGCCGAGAAAGGTCGTGCCGCGGCCGCCGCCCGGATCCTCGTCGAAGACCGCGTAGATGCTCGGCCGCGACGGGTCGCGCTGCAGGTCCCGCGGGCGCATGTGCGCCGTCACCGTCACGACCCGCCCGCTGAGGCTGCCGCGGGCCGTGGCCGTCACGGCAGGTTCTCCTCCAGCCACACCTCCGCCTCCAGATCCAGGTGCAGGATCTCCTCCGGGCCCATGTAGGGCTTGATCACCGTCTGGATGAACTCGGTGAGCCTGTCCCTGCTGATCCGCCTGAGTATCGCGGAGCGGATGAGGATGTTCGAGATCACGTCGTCCCGGATCTCGAGGTGATCGAACTGGTGCGACGACAGCAGCTCGATCGCCCTGCGCATCGCGACGCAACCGATGGGCGCTTTCCTGCCCAGCACCAGGGCGTCGTGTATGGGCGGGATGGAGAATTCCTTCAGCCGGACCCTGATGGCGTGGCTGTTTCGGGGCGACGGTCTTCTCATGACGAGGCCTCCCGTATGCCGGCGCCCTGCCCGCCTCTTCAACCGAGGAGTCGGCGGGCGCGCGGGTGACTGGACGACGAGACGGCGCGGGTCAAGTCGCGAACGGTGACGGGATTCACGACGGAAGCCATAGAAGGTAGGTGCGGAATGAGCCGTGAGACTTCGCGTATCGGGTGACGCAATACATTGCCCCTCTGCAATCGCCCGGGAGCCGGCGCCGCTCCCGCGACACGCCACCGCCCCGTCGCCGCCCGCGACCGCCCGGTCCCGGGGCGGCGAGGTGGCGGCTTTTCTACCATATTCGCTCGGGCCCGTAAAGACCGGCGGCAGGAGCGGGACGGGTCGATCCCGCCGCGGACCCGAGGCCGGCTCCGGGCGCGAGCGGGGCCTGCTCCGGCCCGCCCTAATCGACGCCCTCGCGCCGGTGGAGCCTATCGATCTGCTTGCCGTACGCGACCACCAGATCGCGGCGGGTGAAGGCGCCGAGGACATCCGGGACGGCGCGGCTGCGGACGACGATGACCGAGTCGGTCTGACGGTTGGAGAGGAGCTGGGCGGCGTAGGCGAGGTCGTCGGCGGGGGTGAGGGGGCCGAGCACCTTCTTCATGACGGTGCGGACCGTATTCCCCTCCTGGGACTGTTCCGAGACCAGGGCCCGGCGCACGTCCTCGATCGACAGTTCGCCCACCAGGCCGCCTCCCTCGCTCAGGACGGGGAAGGTGTTCTGGGTGGAATCGGACGCGAGCCGCACCACCGAGGGGAGGGTGTCGTTCTCCCTCACGGTGAGGAACTTCGACCTGGACGGCTCCCAGCAGTCCCGCACCTTGGCCTGTCGCAACACCTCGACCGCGAACGAGCCGAGGTGGGCGGGGGAGTCGGCGCGGCTGGGGACCTGGTTCTCGTACAGCTTGATCCAGGGCGGCGTGAACATGAAGGCGATGGTGGCCACCAGCAGCGAGGGGACCAGCAGCCCGTACGATCCGGTCATCTCCATCACCATGATCACCGAGGCGAAGGGCACCCTGGCCACGCCCGCGAAGAACCCCCCCATCCCGACCAGGATGCAGGCGGCGGGCTCAGGGGCCACCAAGGGGACGAACTGCGTCGCCGCCTGCCCGAACGCGGCCCCCAGCGCGCCGCCGATGACCAGCGAGGGGCCGAACACGCCCCCGCTCCCGCCGCTGGAGATGGTCAGGGAGGTCGCGATGATCTTGACGGCGGCGAACAGGAGCAGGAAGCCGATGGCGTGGCTTCCATCGATCGCTTCCTGGATGTAGCCGTACCCCATGCCGAGGGCCTGGGGGAAGAAGGCGGCGATGACCCCGAGCGCCAGGGCGCCCGCCGCCGGCCTGAGCCAGCGGGGCATGGGCAGCCGCTTGAAGACCCGTTCCCTGAAGCCGTAGAAGATCCGGGGGTAGAGGTTCCCCACGAGGGCGCAGAAGAGCCCCAGGACGGCATAGACCAGCAGCTGCCGCGGCTCGTGGAATGAGATGGGCGGTGTCTCGAACAGAAAGCCCCAGCCGGCGTAAGTGGAGTAGATGGAGTACCCGGTGATGGCGGAGATCAGGCTAGGGAGGAGGACCTCGTACTCGAAGTCGGGCTTGCTGTAGGGCACCTCGGCGGCGAACAGCGCCGCCCCGAGGGGCGCCCGGAAGATGCTCCCGATGCCCCCGGCTACGCCCGCCATCATCAGGATGCGCCGGTCGTGGTTGGTGAGCTTGAGGGTGTCGGCCACGAAGGACCCGAAGCCGGCGCCGATCTGGGCGATCGGCCCCTCGCGGCCGCCCGAGCCGCCCGAGCCGATGGTGATGGCCGAGGCGACCGCCTTCACGGCCGGGACCCGGCGGCGGATCTTCCCGCGCAGGTGGTGGAACGATCGGACGACCGCGTCGGTGCCGTGCCCCTCGGCCTCCGGCGCCAGGCCGTAGACCAGCGCGCCGGATAGCAGGCCGCCGGCCAGCAGCGAGACCGGCAGCATCCAGGGGTGCTCCGGGAGGTATCCCGGCCCGCCTTCGGTGCCGCTCCCCGGAGGGAGAAAGGTGCCGATCCCCTCGAGCATCACCCACTGGCACAGCCGGAACATGAGGTCGAACAGGATGGCGCCGATCCCCGAGACGGTGCCGACCAGGATGCTGAGCAGGATCCAGCGCCCGTGATGGCTCAGGTTCGGGTCGAGGAAAGGGTCGAAGGGACGGGCGAACCAATCCAGCCGCACCGCGGTAATTTTCGATCCGATTTCCTTCCATCCTCGCATAAGATGCCACTTCTACTCGACTCGCGGGCGATTGGCAAGCCCGCGCCGCGCGGGAGCGCATGAACGGGAGGCCGGGAGGTGCGACGCTCATGAGCCGCGGCTCGATGGCGCGATCCGCCTCGTTCCTCGCCCTGGCGCTGCTGGCGGGGGCCTGGCTGCGCGGCCCGAGCGCCGCGCCGGTCCCGGAGGAGGCCGGCCGCGCCGGGGGCGGGCACGTCGATCCCTTCTCCTTCATCCTGCTGGAGCTGTCGCTGGTCATCATCGTCGCCATGTTCAGCCGTTGGGTGGCGGAGCGCGCCCGCCAGCCCGCGGTTCTCGGCGAGCTGGTGGCCGGCGTGGTGATCGGGAACCTGGGGTTCTGGATCGGCAGGCCGCTCTTCGTCCTGGTCATGCACCTCGGAGAGGTGGGCCCCCTGCTGACCGAGATCTTCACCTCCGGCGCCTCGGTGGCCGGGGCGGCGCGGCACGTCTTCTCGGCGAAGGAGCTGGCGCCCGGGGCGGTCGGTGCGCAGGTCCTCCGGATCGTCACCGGGCCCGAGGCCCCGCACTACGTGATCATGGGGATGGCCCTGTGGCTGTTCTCCAACCTCGGCGTCATCCTGCTGCTGTTCATGGTGGGCCTGGAGTCGAGCGTCGCGGAGATGCTGCGCGTCGGCGCGCGGGCGACGGCGGTCGCCGTTGTCGGCATCATCGTTCCGTTCGTGCTCGGCCTCGGCGCGAGCATGTGGCTCCTCGAGGGCGCCACCCTGCCGGTCCACCTGTTCGTGGCCGCGACGCTGTGCGCCACGAGCGTGGGGATCACGGCCCGCGTCTTCAGGGACCTGAACCGGCTGCAGACGGCCGAGGCCAAGGTGATCCTCGGGGCGGCCGTCATCGACGACATCCTCGGCCTGATCATCCTGGCCGTCGTGGTGGGGATCGTGGCGACCGGCGGCATCGTGGTCGCGGAGGTGGCGCGCATCCTGCTGCTCTCGATGCTGTTCCTTGGCGTGGTTATCCTTCTCGGCAACCGGCTGGTCCGCTGGGTGATCCCGGCGGTCAGCGCCCTCGACCGGCATCACGTCAAGCTCCTGTTCCCGGTGGCGCTGGCCTTCGCGATGGCCTGGCTGGCGAGCATGATCGAGCTCGCGTCGATCATCGGGGCCTTCGCGGCGGGACTGATCCTCGAGGAGAGCCAGTTCGACAGGCACGCCGAGACGCGCCAGACCATGGAGGAGATGATCGGGCCGCTGGAGCGGATCTTCGCCCCGATGTTCTTCGTCCTGATGGGGATGCAGGTCAACCTGGCGACCTTCCTCGAGCCCGAGACGGTGGGGCTGGCGGTCGCGCTGACCCTCGTCGCGATCGTCGGCAAGATCGTCGCCGGGTGGCCGGCGGGGCCCGGGACGGACCGGATCTCGGTCGGGCTGGGGATGATCCCGCGCGGCGAGGTGGGGCTGATCTTCGCCAGCATCGGCAAGGGGCTCGGGGTGGTGACCCCGGCGCTGTTCTCGGCGGTCGTCATCATGGTGATCGTGACGACGTTGGTCACGCCCTTGGCCCTGAAGTGGTCGCTGGAAAGACGCGCCCGCGGGCCCGCGGCCGCGGCTCGGTGAGGACGGCGGACGTGAGAGAGTGCGCCCCGCCGGCCCTGACCAGGACGCGTTGAGCCGTGGAGCGCATCCGCGTCGCCGCGCTGCAATACTGGATCCGTCCCGTCCAGACCTTCGACATGTTCCGCGATCAGGTGGAGGGGCTGGTGGGGACCGCCGTGGACAACCGCTGCCACCTGATCGTCTTCCCCGAGTACTTCACGGTTCAGCTCCTCACCCTCGGCAACGTCAAGCGGCCGATCGCGGAACAGATCCGCGACCTGGCGCGCCAGGGGCCGAAGTTCGTCGAGCTGATGGCCGCCCTGGCCAGACAGCACCGCATCTACATCGTGGCGGGCACCATCCCCGTCGTCGACGAGGACTCGGCGCCGGTCTACAACCAGTGCTTCCTCTTCAGTCCCAAGGGGGACTACGGCATCCAGAGGAAGCTGCACACGACCCGCTTCGAGACCGAGGAGTGGCGGATCTCCTCCGGGACGCGCCTGCGGGTGTTCGAGACCGACTTCGGGAGGATGGCCGTGACCATATGCTACGACGTCGAGTTCCCGGAGCTGGCGCGGGCCGCGGCGCGACAGGGCGCCTACCTGCTGGTCGTGCCGAGCTGCACCGAGGACCGTCAGGGGTTCCTGAGGGTCCGCTACTGCGCGCAGGCCCGGGCGATCGAGAACCAGCTCTACGTCATCCAGGCCCCGACGGTCGGGTCGCTGCCCATGGTCCCCGCCGTGTCGCTGAACTACGGGCAGGCATCGGTCATGACGCCGAGCGATTTCCCGTTCTCGCGCGACGGGATCATCGCGGAGGGCATCCCCAACCAGGAGACCATGGTGATCGGCGAGCTCAACCTGAAGACCATCCAGGAGAGCCGCGTCGCCGGGACGGTCCTGCCCCTGAGGGACAGCAGCACCACCGCCGAGGTCGTCTCGAAGCTGGAGGTCCTGCCGCTATGATCCGGTCCGCCGACGAGGTCGTGGTCCGCAATACCCGGCGCGAAGACTTCCCGGCGATCATCGACCTGAGCCGGCGGACCTATCCGCACTCGCCCCCCTGGAACGAGACGCAGCTCGGCTCTCACCTGGACGTCTTCCCCGAGGGCCAGTTCGTGGCCGCGAGGGCCGACTCCGGAGAACCGGTCGGCATGGCCGCGAGCCTGATCGTGTCCTGGGACGACTACGACATGAGGGGGAGCTGGCGGGACTTCACCAGCCACGGGATGTTCACGAACCACGACGGCGTGCGGGGGAGGACCCTCTACGCCGCCGAGATCATGGTCCATCCCGCCTGCCAGGGGCGCGGGGTCGGGAGGAAGATGTACGAGGCGCGCAGGGAGCTGGCGCGTCGCCTCGGTCTGCTCCGGATCCGGGCGGGCGCGCGCCTGCGCGGCTACGGCCGGTACGCGGAGCGGATGAGCGCGGAGGAGTACGCCGTCCGGGTCATCAGGGGCGAGTTCCGCGACCCGACGCTGTCGTTCCAGCTCCATCAGGGGTTCCGCGTCCTGGCGATTGTGTCCGGCTACCTGCGCCACGACCAGGAGAGCCGGGGCTACGCGGCGGTGATCGAGTGGCTCAACCCCCGGGTGGCCAGGCCGGAGGACCGGGCCGACCCCGACCCGCGCTTCGACCCCCGGTGCTGGAGCCCGGGGGGCGCCGGCGGGGACCCGCCGCGCCGTCATTCCTGAGGGGGGCTCCGGCGGGCGGCCTCCGTCCCGGCATCCCTGTCCCCGAGTCCCGGTGGGGCCCTCGCGCGGGCGGTGCCGCGGCGTCCCGGCCCCGTTTCTCGATGTGAATCCGATCGGCCGCGCCGGGCGCCCTGGAGCGATCTTACCGACCGGTCGGTTGATCCTCCAAAGCACCCGACAGTACTGGATTAGGGCCGGATCGTCCGCGGCCGCTCTCCGCGGCACGGGATCCGTTGCAGGATGCGCAACAACATGGCCGGGCCCCGTGAATCCTGTTGACAGCCACGGCACGCGCCCGTATATGGTCGCGCAGATCCTGCCTTCGGGACCAAAGGGAGCGTCAGTGCCCGAGCGCATCGCCGTTCTCCACGACACCCTACGGGACCGGCGGCAACCGGCCGACGCCGGCACGAACCGCGACGATGAGGTGCCGGGTGCTCGGGAGATCCGCCTTGCGGCGGTCGGTGGTCCGGGGTGCGCGAGCGGCCCGGCGGGCGCCGCCCGGCCCTCGGAGTCGGATCGACAGATGAGCCTCGTGTAGCGCAGGCCGGTCCGGCCAGCCTGGCGGTCGCCGGACCGTGGCCCTGCGCTCTCGTTTTGTCCCGGCCCGGGGCCGCTCCTGCCGCCGGAGGGGGAGGTTCTTCGGGACCGGTTCCCGAAGGATCGCCGGCGGCAGCAGCGACCGCGGGCGCGGGAGCGTCGGATAGGGCCCTCCGGGACCCGGCGGCGCCGGGGACGGACCGGGGAGGACGGCCGCTCCTGCGGCCCGGCGCACGCCACCGAAGGTGGTTGACGCAGCGGCGCGGCAGTCGTAAGAGGTTGTCCGTGATGCGCCACGACGCGCCGCCCCGGGCCCGCGCGCGCCCGGCCCTGCTGCTGCTAGCCGCGATCGCCGGAACCTCGCCCGCGACGGCAGCGGATGCGGGCCCCTTCCCGGAACTCATCGGTTACGTCTACGTCAACGAGGGGACCACCGATCGCTCCCGACTCGCCGCGCCGAACGTCGTCACGGGCCTCGCGGCGTTCTCGGACGGTTCGCTGGCGCTGCTTTCCGGCTCGCCCTGGCCGACCGGCGGGACGGGGCCCGAGGGGGCGGTCTTCCTGGGCTCCCCGCGGGCGGGGATCTGCGTCGCGCGGCGCCGTCTGTACGTCGTCAATCAGGGAAGCGACGACATCGCGGCCTTCACCATCGGGGAGCACGGCTCGCTGACGGCCGTCCCGGGATCTCCCTTCTTCTCGGGCGGATCGAGCCCCGAGGCGCTGGCGGTCACGCCGGACGGCCGGTTCCTGTACGTCGGTCACACGGGTAGCCGCGACCTCGCCGTCCTGTCCGTGGCGCCCGACGGCGGGCTGATCCCCGCGTCGGCGCCGATCGACCTCGATTCGGCGGTCGACGGCCTGGCGGTGACCCCCGACGGCCGCTTTCTGATCGCCACGCTGCCGCTTTTGGCGCGGATCGCCGTGCTGGCGATCGCCGACGACGGGAGCCTCGCGCACGTGCCCGGGTCGCCCTTCCGCGGCGACGGCGAGACCACCGACGGCGTGTCGCTCGGCGCGGGCGGCGCGGACCTCTTCGTGGCGGTCGCCGACCCGTCGCGGCTGCTCGTCAGCCGGTACCGGCTGCGCCCCGACGGGGTCCTGATCCGGATCCCGGGATCGCCGTTCTCCGGCCCCGGCGGGACCGCGAACATCGTGCACACCGTCCCGGGTGACCGGTTCCTGACGGCGTCGCTGCCCGCCCAAAACGCCGTGGCGGTCTTCCTGGTCGATCCCTCCGGCGGCTTGGTGCCGGCGCCCGGTTCGCCCTTCCCGAACGGTCCGCTCGGCACGAGCCCGGCGGGCATGGCTTCGGACCCGCTCGGCCGTCTCCTTTACGTGGCCGACACCCTGAGCGGCACGGTCAGCTCCCTCCTGGTGCGCGAGGACGGCCGGCTCGATCTGGCGGGGGACAGCGTCCGCACCGGCGTCGACGGACTGCCTCTCGCGAGCATCGTCTTCCTGCCGGCCGGCGACCAGGACGGCGACTTGGTGCCGGCGTCCTCCGACAACTGCCCCGCGGTGGCCAACCCGTCCCAGATCGACCGCGACGGCGACGGGCTGGGCGATCCCTGCGACAACTGCCCTGAGGTCGCGAACCGGGGGCAGCGGGACGCCGACCTCGACGGTGCCGGGGATCCCTGCGACCCGGACCGCGACGGAGACGGCGTGGACGACAGCGCGGATCCCTGTCCCGACGTCGCGGATCCCGAGGGGGGCGATACGGACGGCGACGGCGTGGGGGACGCCTGCGACAACTGCCCCGACGACCCGAACCCGGATCAGGGCGACGTCGACGCAGACCTCATCGGGGACGCCTGCGACCGGCCGGCCATCCGGATCGGCTGGCTCTACGTGCAGACCGAGTCGCCCGAGAACGCCATCGCCGCGTACGAGGTGGACCTCGAGGGCCGTCTGCGCCGCCTGAGCGGCTCGCCGTTCCCGACGGGCGGGCTGGGGCCTGAGGGCAGCGCGGTGGCCCTGTTCGCGCCGCCGCGGCTGGCGGCGGGCCGGTTCCTGCCGGCCAGGCTGTTCGCCGCGAACCAGGGGAGCGACGACGTCAGCGTGTTCCGGATCGAGCAGGACGGAACGCCCGTCCCGATCCAGGGGTCGCCGTTCGCGAGCGGGGGCCGGCTGCCGGCGGGCCTGGCCCTGCACCCGAGCGGGCTGTTCCTCGCCGTGGCCAACCTGGGATCGCCGAATGTCGCGCTGTTCAACGTGAAGCCGGACAACCTGCAGCTCAAGAAGATCGCCGGCACCCCGATCCCGGTTCCGGGGCGGGTGAACGGCCTGGCGTTTCATCCGCGCGGCCGATTCCTTGAGGTCGGCCTGCCCGATCTGGGACGGCTGCGGGCCATACGCTTCGAGTCGCCTTTCCCGTTCGTGCCCGGCTCGACGATCGTCGACCCCGCCGGAGCGCCCGCCGGCTTCGCGTTCAACGGCGCCGGGGACCGCCTGTTCCTGAGCAGCGCCACGAGCGGGACCGCCAAGGTCAGCGCGTTCGCGATCGACGTCGAGGGTGTCGCCGAGCCGCTGCCGCGCACCACGGCGACCGGCGGCGGCTCCAACTCCAACGCCGTCGCTTTGGGATCGGGCGAGAGGTTCCTGTACGTCTCCAATCAGGCGAGCAACACCATCGACGTCTTCGGGGTCGAGGCCTCGGGAAGCCTGGTCCCGCACCCCGGGACGCCGTTCCCGAACGCCCGCTTCGGCAGGACCCCCGTGGGGCTGACGATCGATCCCCTAGGGCGGTTCCTGTTCGCGGCCAACACCGCGTCCAACAGTGTCTCCTCGTTCCGCATCCGGCCGGACGGCGGGCTCGAGCCCCTAGGTGCGGCGGAGAAGACGGGGGCCGCCCTGGGGCGGCCGCTCGGGGGGATCGTCTTCCTCGGCGCGGGTGACGAGGACGGGGACGGGGTCGAGTTCGCGCTCGACAACTGCCCGGGCGCGCACAACCCGGGCCAGGAGGATGCCGACGGCGACGCCGTGGGGGACGCGTGCGACCGCTGTCCGGATCTGTTCGACCCGGCCCAAGTCGACTCGGACGGAGACGGCGCGGGCAACGCCTGCGACCCCGACCCCGACGGCGACGGTCTCGAGGGCGGGGAGGACAACTGCCCCGCGGACAAAAACCCGGGCCAGGAGGAGCGTGACGGCGACGGGCTGGGGGACCTGTGCGATCGGTGCCCGGACGATCCCGCAAACGACGGCGACGGCGACGGGTCCTGCGCCGGGATCGACAACTGTCCTTCCATCGCGAACCCGTTCCAGGAGGATCAGGACCGCGACGGCGTCGGCAACGCCTGTGACAACTGTCTCACCTTCTTCAATCCGGACCAGATCGATTCGGACGGGGACGGCACCGGGGACGCCTGCCAGATCGGTTTCATGCGGAACGGCTTCCTTTTCGTGAACGGCCTGTCTCCGCTGAACCGGGTCGCAGCCTTCGAGACCAAGGAGGGCGGCGCCCTCCTTCCGCTCAGCGGCTCGCCCAGGCTGACGGGAGGCTCGGGGCGGCAGAACGATCCGCCGCCGTCGGCCGCCCCGGGGCTGGCGCTGTCGGGTGGGGCGCCGCTCCTGCTGGCCGTCAATCCCGACTCGGGCAGCGTCAGCACATTCGTCGTGGGCGGCGACGGGGCCCTCACCGCGGCGCCCGGCTCGCCGCACCCCGTGGCGCTCGTCGACCCCCTCGGCCTGGCGCTGGCCCCGGGCGGGGGGCGGTTGTTCGTGGCCGGGACGCGCGACGGCGGCGGGGCGATCGCGACCCTCGATGTCGCCCGCTCGGGACGCCTGAGGGCCGCGGGTGACCCGATCCCGATCGGAGGCGTCGCCGACGGGATGGCGATCGCTCCCGACGGGTCGCTCTTGGCCGTAGCGCTGCCGGATTCAGGGCGCGTCTCGGTCTTCTCGCTCGGCGCGGGGGACGCGGCACCGGCGCCGCTGAGCGGGTGGCCCGCCCGGCTGCCGGGCATCAACCGCCCGGGGCCGCTCGCGTTCGCCGCCGAGGCCGGGGCAGCCGGCGCCCCGGAGGGAGCCTGGGTCCTGGTGGGGGGCGAGGCACCGCCGGGGCGCGCGGTGCTGTGCGCGGTGGAGGTGCGCGACTCGGGGCCGGTGCCTCGCGGGCGGATCGATCTCGGCGCCGACGGCGGGACGCTGGCGATCGCCGTCGACGCTGCGCGTGACCGCTCCTTCGTCACCCTGCCCGCCGCCGGAGCGGTCGCCTGGGTGGAGGGCCTCCTCGCGGGCGTGCCGGTGAGCGTGCCGGGCTCCCCGTTCGCCGTCCCAGAGGCTCTGAGCGTGCCGGCGGGCCTGGTGCTCGGGTCGGACGGCGCCTCGGTGCACCTCGTCGGCCGCGGATCGAACTCGGTCGCGACGCTCGTGGAGGTGGAGGGAGCCGGACTGGCCGCGGGGCCGAACTCCCCCATCCCGACCGGCATCCAGGCGGCCAACCCCTCCGCCGGCGTGATCTTCCTGGAGTCGTCGGACGATGACGGGGACGGGCTCGAGCGACTGGAGGACAACTGCCCGGGGGTGGCCAATCCGGGACAGGAGGACTCGAACGGCGACGGCGCCGGAGACGCCTGCCAGCCGGTGGTCGCCATCGCCCGGGTGGTGTCCGCCGAGCGGGCCTCCCCAGCCGACGAGAGCGGGGCGGGCCGGGAGACGATCCCGGTGCTGGCGGCGGCGGTGTCGCTGTCCGACCCGGACGGGCAGACGCTGCACGGGCGCGTCGTCGTGTCGCGCCTCGAGATCGGATCCTTCACGCTCGAGGACGCGGCGCTGGAGGGGGAGGGAAGCGACGGGGTCGACTGTGGGCGGACGCTGCCGCTGGACGAAAGGGCCGGACCGGGGATCGCCTACCTGAACGCATCGGCGGGGCGGCCGCTGCTCGTCGACCAGGACTCGGTCCTGGCCTGCGACGACGGCCTGCAGGACTATGAGCTCGCGGCGGGCGGATGCGATGGCCAGGACCCGGTCTTCTTCCCGATCCTGGCGCTGTCCGGGCTCCCGCCGCCGGCGGAGATCTGCGCGCGCGAGCGCGACGGCGACGGGCGCCGCTTCGAAATCAGGGTCGAGGCCATCCGCGCGGACAGCGCCGACATCGTCGCGGAGCGCGCCCTGGCGCGGACAGTCGTGCCGTACGGCGGATCCGTCCTGCCCGGCGCCATCTCCCTCGAGGCCCTAGGCGACGCTCCGGCCGGCCCCGCCGGCCTTCCCCACACCCTGACCGTCACGGCCGCCGACGGCGACACGCCCGAAGCCCGGGACAGCGCGGGCTTCGCCTGGCGCGGCGAGTCCCTGCTGGTGTTCGGATCGCCCCCGGTAGCGGTGGGCCCCGGAGATCTGCTGACGGAGTGCACGGGGCCGGAGGGCGCGACCCTGACGCTCGACGGCTCCGATTCCTTCGACCCCGACGGCGGCCCGCTCTCGCACCGCTGGCTCGAGGTGGTGGAGGAGGGCACGGAGCGATTCCTCGCCGAGGGCGAGCGCGTCCAGGTCTCCCTGTCGTTGGGCGCTCATCTTGTGGTGCACCTCGTGCAGGACTCGGACGGTCTGCTGGCCGAGCAGCGTTTCACCGTCACGGTCGCCGACCGGCTGCCTCCGGAGGCCACCGCCCGTGCCGTCCCGCCGGTGCTGTGGCCGCCCGACCACGCCCTAGTCCCGGTCCGCGTCGTGGTCGACGCCCGGGACGCCTGTTCCGGCACGGTGGAGATCCGGCTGCAGAGCGTGGCGAGCAGCGAGAGCGACGATGCTCCCGGGGCAGGGGACGGTCGGACCAGCGGCGACATCCGGGAGGCCGCTCTCGGGGAGGACGACCGCGATCTTCTGCTGCGCGCCGAGCGCTCCGCTCCGGGGCCGGGACGGACCTACCGCCTCGTCTACCGCGTCGCCGATCCCTCGGGCAACGCCGTGAGCGTCCGGATCGAGGTCGAGGTCCCCCTGTCCCGGCGCGAAGATGTCCCCTAGCCCATAAGCGATCGCCCGGCCGGACCACGATCGCTCCCGTATAATAGGGTTCCCCACCCATCCAGGAGGAGGGCATGTCCAAGATCCCCGGCTGGTACAAAGAACAACAACGGCGATATCCCCGGGTCCTCGAGGCCTACGAGAAGCTGGGCCGGGCCTGTCAGGACGCCGGGCCGCTCGACGCGAAGGCCCGGGCGCTCGTCAAGCTGGGCATCGCCGTGGGCACGCGACACGAGGGGGCGGTGCACTCGCACACGAGGCGTTCGCTGGAGGCGGGCGCCTCGATCGAGGAATGCCGCCACGTCGCTCTCCTGGCGACCACGACGATCGGCTTTCCCGCCATGATGGCCGCGCTGTCGTGGATCGAGGACCTCGCCAAGGACCGGGGCTAGGCGGTCCCGGATACGCTCGCCGCCTCGCCTCCGCGCCGCGGCGGACGGCGGCTCAGTAGCCTTCCTCCTCGAGGCTCACCTTCCCCGCGAAGCGGCGGTAGGCGAGCGCGAAGTATCCGGCGGCGAGGACGACGCCGGGGATCCACCACAGCAGGCCCGCGCGGAGCCCGTATGCGCCGGCCGCGGCGCCGCGTGCGGTCAGGCTGAGCCCGGGTCCCGTGCTGGCCGGGAGGACATACGGGTACAGGCCGAACGCCACGCTGGCCATCATGCCGGCGAGATACGAGCAGGAGGCGAGGAAGGCGCCGAGGTCGGCCCCGTCGCGCCCGAGCCACCGGATCGCCAGCAGTCCGCCGAGCGCCAGCGCGGGGAAGAGGTATCCCCAGGGCTGAGCGGCCAGCCGCGCCGGCACGTTCGCCTGGACGCGAAAGGTGACGGCGGTGACCGCCGCGGTCAGCACGGCCACGCCCCACCAGGCCCGCCGCGCGACGCGGCGCGCCCGCCGCCGCGTGGGCTCCCCGGTCTTCAGGGCCACCCACAGCGATCCGTGCACGGTCAGGGCCAGGATCGCCAGGAGCCCCACCAGGGCCGTGTACCAGTCTATGATCCCGGTCTCGCGACCGAGGCGGAAGTCCGTCCACAGCGGCTCGAAGAAGTACCCGGACGCGTCGAGGGGGACGCCCCGGACCACGCAGCCGAGGGCCGTCCCGTAGAACAGCGCCAGCAGCAGGCTCGCGCCCGCGAAGACCACGTCCCAGAACGGCTTCCAGGCGGGGCTGTCGATGTGATTGCGGAACTCGACGGCGACCCCGCGCAGGACGAGCAGCCAGAGGACGATCATGAGCGGCAGGTAAAAGCCGCTGAAGCTGCTGGCGTAGAGGGCGGGAAAGGCCAGGAAGAGGCTGCCCGCGGCGGCGAGAAGCCAGACTCCGTTGCCGTCCCAGACGGGGCCGATCGATCGCAGCACGGTGCGTCGCTCGCGGTCGGTCCGGGCCACCAGCAGGTGGACGATCCCGGCGCCCAGATCGAACCCGTCCAGGACGACGTAGACCGCAAGCATCAGGGCGATGAGGCAGAACCAGATGGTCTCCATGCAGGACTCTCAGCCCGCGGCGTAGGGCTGCGGCTCTTGCGGCGGATCGGCGGGGCCGCGCTCGATCTCCCGGCAGACCAGAAACAGGAACAGGAAGCTCAGGACGGTATACAGGCCGGCGAAGCCGATCAGGGTGAATAGGGCGTTGCCGGCCGACACGGCGGGGGAGACGGCGTCCGCCGTGCGCATCACACCGTGGACCACCCACGGCTGCCTGCCGAGTTCCGCGGTGAGCCAGCCGGCGGTGTTGGCGATGTACGGAAAGGGGAACATCAGCATCAGCAGCCACAGCGTCGTGCGGGAGGCGAAGAGCCGGCCTCTGAGAAGGGACCACGCCGCGAGCCCCATGACCGCGATGAGCATCGTCCCCAGGCCCACCATGATGTGGTAGGCGTAGTAAAGCAGCGGGATGTTGTCTGGCCAGTCCTCCATCGGATAGGCGTCGAGCCCCTTGATCTCGGCCCGCCAGCGCCGGTGGGTGAGAAAGCTCAGCAGGCGCGGGACGAAGATGGGGTTGTCCAGCCGCCGCTCGTCCATGTCCGGCTGACCGACCAGGACGATCGGCGCGCCCGCCTCCGTCTCGAACAGCCCCTCCATCGCGGCGAAGGCGGCCGGCTTGTGGCGCGCCGTCATCTGCGCCTGCAGGTCGCCCGTCGGGAAGGCCAGCAGCACGGAGGCCGCGAGCCCCACCGGAACGGAAAAGCGCAGGAAGATCCGGCCGTGGTCCCCGTGCCTGCCGGAGATCAGGTAGAAGGCGCCGACCGCGGCCATCACGAAGGAGGCGGTGGCCGCCGCTCCCGACATCGTGTGTAAGTACTGCCAGACCACCCAGGGGTTGGACAGGAGGGCTCCGAGGCTCTGGAGCCGGATCTCGCCGGACGGGGCGAGGGCGTACCCGACGGGGTGCTGCATCCAGGCGTTGGTCGCGACGATGAAGAACCCCGACGACCAGGCGCCGAGGAAGACCAGGGCCGCCGCGGCCCAGTGTCCGATGGGTCCGAGGCGGCGCTCCCCGAACAGCAGCAACCCGAGGAAGGTCGACTCCAGAAAGAAGGACAATACGCCCTCCATGGCGAGGGTCTGTCCGATGACGCCCCCCGCGGCCCTGGAGAGACCCGCCCAGTTGGTCCCGAACTGGAACTCCATCGGGATGCCCGTGACCACGCCCATGGCGAAGTTGATGCCGAAGATCCGCGTCCAGAACCGGACGGCGCCGTCGTACCTGCGGCCGCCGCTCCACAGCGCCGCGGTCTTGAGCAGCACGATGAGCAGCGCCAGCCCCATGGTGAGCTGCGGGAACAGATAGTGATAGGTGATCGTGAAGGCGAACTGCAGTCGCCCCACCGCCAGTGCGGATTCCATCTCGACCTCGAGCCCGGCGGGCGGTCGGCCCGCACCCGGAAGGCGGAGCGACGCCCGGACCGGGGACCCTTCAGGGCCCGCTCTTCGCGTGCACCCACCTGCCGGGCGTTCCCTCCATGGCGGAGCCGCGCGGCGGCCGCCATAGGGCCAGCCTCTCGATCTCCCTCGCGAGCGCGAAGTCACGCTCCGTGATTCCCCCGGAGGCGTGAGTCTTCAGCTTGACCCAGACCTTCCCCCAGGTGACCTCCAGGTCGGGATGGTGCCACGCCGCCTCGCTCAGGAAGGCGACGGCGTTCACCAGCATCAGGGTCGTCGGCCAGCCGTCGGTGCTGAACTTGCGTCGTATCCAGCCGTCCTCCAACTTCCAGCCCGGCAGCTCCTCCTCGAGCCGAGCGACCACCCTGTCGTCAGGAATCCTCGGCAGCCTTTCGGGCATGATGACTCCTCCCTGTTCAAAACACCGGCTTCGTGTCCTGCCGTTAGAGATGCACGCGCCGCGCGCCCCCGCGGTCCCGGCGGTCGCTCGAGACGGCGAGAGGACGCCGGCGCCCATCCTACCCCAGGCGGCTGAGGGCCGTCATCGCCTCCGCCCCCGCTTGACAGCCCGACCGTTCCGGCCGACAGTGGCGCGGAGAGGAGGGTGGGCGCCGTGCCGACACAGCGTTGCTGGCGGATCGGGTTCGCGGGGTTCGGGAGCGTCAACCGGGCTCTGGCACGACTGCTCGTCGCGCGGCGCCGGGAGCTGGAGCGCAGGCACGGGATCTCGTTCCGCGTGACCCTGATCTCGAGCGCTCGGCGCGGGGCCCGGGTTGCGCCGGAGGGGATCGACCTGGAGGGAGCGCTCGGGGAAGGGTGGCGGGGCGTGGGCTCCGCTCTGGAGGCGATGGGCGGCGCGCCGATCGACATCCTGTTCGAGGGGACCCCTCTCGATCCGGTCCGTGGCGAGCCGGCCACATCGCACGCGCGCGAGGCGTTGCGGCGGGGCATCTCTGTGATCAGCGCCAACAAGGGGCCGGTCGCGTTCGCGGCCCGCGAGCTGATCCGGATCGCTCACGGCAGCGGGGCCGGTTTTCGGTTCGAGTCCGCCGTGGCCGACTGCATGCCGGTCTTCAGCCTGGTCGAGTCGGCCCTGCCGATCGGAAAGGTGACGCGCTTTAAGGGCATCCTGAACTCGACCAGCAACCTGGTCCTCCAGGCGGTGGCGCGCGGCGGGTCGGTCGAGGAGGCCGTCTCGGGGGCGCGCGCGGCCGGCGTCGCCGAGGCCGACCCCGCGCACGACCTGGACGGTTGGGACCAGGCCGTGAAGGCCTCGATCCTCGCGGCGATCCTGCTGGGGCGCGAGGTCCGCCCGGCGCAGGTGGAGAGGACCGCGCTTTCGGGTCTCGACCCGGGCTGGATCCGTTCCGAGACGCGGGCCGGCCGGGTGGTCCGCCTCGCCGCCAGCGGCGGCGCCTCCGGGCCGATCCGCGTCGCTGCGCTGTGCCTGGATCCGCGATCCTTCCTCGGCGGCCTGAAGGCCGGCTCCCTCGGGCTCGTCCTCGAGACGGAGCTCGCCGGCACGATTCACGTCGCGATCGCCGGATCGGGCGTGGAGCAGACCGCCTATGGCATGCTCGCCGACATGGTGGCGATCCACTACGGTCGGCTCGTGGTCCCGTCCGCCCTGGCGGAGCCCGAAGGGTAGGGGAGGCCTCCCGGACCGGCGGGCCGTCATCGCGCCTCCCCGGAGAAGAGAGCCGCTGCATTGAGCCGTTGGCGAGTCCCGATGGTCGCGTTCGCGGTCGCGCTTGCGATCTCCGCCTGCCTTCGGGCGCGGGCTCCCGAGGCCGACCTCATTCTGGTCGACGGCGTGGTTCACACCATGTCGGCGACGGGCGGGACCGCCGCGGCCATGGCCGTGCGGGACGGCAGGCTGCTGGCCGTGGGAGACGAGGAGTCCATCCTCAGGCACCGCGGGGAGACGACCCCGGTGGTCGACCTGCGCGGGGCCACGATCGTCCCCGGGCTGATCGACGCGCACGTCCACCTTCTCGGGGTCGGTGAGACGCTCCTGAACGAGGAGACGGGAGGCGCGCTGTACGTCGACCTGTCGATGACCCAGAGCGAGGAGGACGCGGTGCAGAGGGTCCGGAGCCGGGTCCGCAGCATGCGCCCCGGCGAGTGGGTCCTGGGCCGGGGGTGGAACCAGGAGCGCTGGACCGAGAGGCGGCTTCCGGACAAGCGGCTGCTCTCCGAAATCGTCCGGTACAACCCGGCGTTTCTGGTGCGCTCGGACGGCCACGCGGTGTGGGTCAACAGGGCGGCGCTCGAGCGGGCCGGGATCGACGCCCGCACGCCCGACCCACCCGGCGGGCGCATCCTGAGGGAGCCTCGCACCGGCGAGCCGAGCGGGCTGCTCCTCGACCGGGCCTGGGAGCCCGTCCTCCGCGAGATCCCAGCGCTCTCGGTGGAGGAGAAGGTCGCCGCCCTGAGCCGCGCGCTGCGGGAGTTCGCGGCGCGCGGCTACACGATGGTCCATTCGGCCGGGTCGCTCAATCGACTCGGTCTGCGCGACCTGGGGGCGTCCGGGGACGAGGAGGTCGAGATCTTCCGGACCCTCGCGCTGAGCCGCCGCCTGCCGATCCGGGTCGTGCTGATGGTGCCCGGGCCCTCGGAGGCGGCCGAGAGCCTCCTGCGCCGCGGCCCGGAGGTCGGCCTGGGGGACGACCGCCTCGACATCCGCACGATCGAGCTGTTCGCCGACGGGACGCTCGGCAGTCGCGGGGCCGCCCTGCTGGAACCGTACGCCGACGCGCCGGACACCTCGGGCTTGCTGCGAATGACTCGGGACGAGATCGCGGGGTGGGCCTCCCGCGGCCTGCGGAGCGGCATCCAGGTCGCCGTGCACGCCGTCGGCGACGCCGCGGTCCGGGAGGCGGTGAACGGGCTCGCGCGGGCCCTCACGGGCTCGCCCGGGGCCGATGCCCGGTTCCGGATCGAGCACCTGTCGCTGTTCGATCCGGCGGACCTCGAGACGCTGGCCCGGACGCGAGCCGTCGTGTCGGTCCAGCCCGGCCTCCTGCAGCCGTACTCCGGGGTGACGATGGAGGAGGCCAGGGTGGGTGAGGAGCGCGCCTCCCGGGTCTACGCCTTCGGGACGCTCCTGCGGGAGGGGGTACCGCTGGCCGGGTCGTCCGACGCACACGAGCGCCTGACCCACCCGCTGCTCGGTTTCTATTCGGCCGTCACCCGCAGGACGCCGGACGGCGGGCCGGCGGAGGGGTGGCACCCCGGGCGGCGCCTGACCCGAGCGGAGGCGCTGCGCCTGTTCACGCTGGGCGCCGCCTACGCGGCCCTCCGAGAGGGGGACGGGGGCAGCTTGGAGCCGGGCAAGTGGGCCGATTTCACCGTCCTGTCCCAGGACATCATGGCGGTTCCGGCGGACGAGATCCTCGAGACACAGACCCTCGCCACCTATGTCGCCGGGCACGAGGTCTATCGCCGGCATCGCTCGGCGCCGCCCTGACGGCGCCACCACGCCGGCCGCCCGCGCGGGATATAATCTCGCTTGCCACCGCGAGCGCCCCGCATGCCAGACCGACGCAGGGACAAGGCCATCATCGCCGGAAGTCCGACGGCGGCCCGTCGGGCTCGCGCCGCCGCCCGCCGTACCGCCCTGCTCGCGGCCTCGCTGCTGATGTCGGCCGCGGCGGCCGCGGCCGGAGAGCGCGCCGGCCCGATGCGGGAATTCGTGCGGGTGGTCGACCGCCCCTACACCCGCGTCGGGCTGAGCGTGACCGTGACCGACCCGCGCGGCACCCCGATCCGGGGGCTGACGCGGGACGACTTCACCGTGATCGAGGACGGGGCCGAGATGGAGATCGTCGATTTCGGGCCCGAGGGCGAGCGACGCGATCGGCCGCTGTCGGTGGCCGTGCTCCTGGACTTCTCGGAGAGCATGCGGTCCCAGGTGAAGAAGGTGCGCGCGGCGGCCCTCGCGCTCCTCGAGGGGCTGCGGCCGCGGGACGCCATCATGGTGGCCACCTTCAACGATCAGATGACCGTGCTGCTGCCGTACACCTCGGACCCCCGCGACCCGGAGCGGACGCTCAAGAGCGTCGGCCGCGCGCGCGGCGGGACGGCGCTGTTCCGCTCCATCGAGGAGGCCCTCAAGGACCTGCGCACGCGCTCCGGGCGCAAGGTGATACTGGTGGTGACCGATGGGCTGGACAGCGACATCGACCGCACGGGACACGTCCTCCAGTCGCTCTACCTGCAGGATCTCCTCCGGCTGTGCTTCCGGACCCAGACCATCGTCTACGGGGTGCTCCCGGGGATGGCGGCCACCTCCTGGCTGCCGTTCGAGGGGTTCGTCGAGCAGACCGGCGGGCGCCTCCTGTACACCGGCGGCGACCTCGAGCACCTGTTCGCGCGGCTCGGGGGGGAGTTCCTGAGCCAGTACTATATCGCCTACGAGATCGATCCCAAGCTCCGCAAGGGGAAGAGGCGCCGGATCCGCATCGAGGTCCGGCATCCCGGTGTGGTGGTCAAGGCGATGCGCGGCTACGCGACCCCGCCATCGCATCTCGACACCCTGCTGGGGGACCTGGCGGACGACGACGCCGGGATGCGGGCGGACGCCGCCTACGAGCTCGGCTTCGTCGGAGGCCCGCGCGCCGCGCGGGCCCTGCGGGTGGCGCTTCAGGACCGCGAGGCCGGGGTGAGACGTCTGGCCATTGACTCCCTCGCGCGGCTGGACGAGACGGAGGCGATCCCGGACATCACGAGGATGCTGGCGGATGGGGACCCGGTCGTCCGGAACGCCGCGGCCGAGGCTCTCCTCGGGTTCGGCCCGCGGGCGGCGCCGCACCTCGCCGAGCGGCTCCTGCGCGGCCGGGGCAGGCGCAGGGCGAGCGATACCTTGTTGGCCGCGGCCCGCATGCTCGGCAAGGTCGGGGACGACAGGGCCCTGGCCCCACTCGAGGCGCTCCTGGCGGAGGGGTCGGCCGAGGCCCGGGCCGCGGCCGCGAGCGCCCTGGGGGACCTGGGGCTCAGCCGCGGCCTGCCGGCGCTGCGCGCGGCGCTCGCCGACCGCCATCCGGAGGTGCGTCTGGCGGCGTTGCGGTCCATCGTCGCCGTCGCCGGGCGGGCGGCCCG
The DNA here is from genome assembly GCA_046758905.1 of Acidobacteriota bacterium. Taxonomy (GTDB): domain Bacteria; phylum Acidobacteriota; class Polarisedimenticolia; order Gp22-AA2; family Gp22-AA2; genus JBHIBC01. Next base: position 78,619 of record JBHIBC010000002.1, read on the forward strand.
GGCGCTGGTGGAGGAGTACCTCAGAGAGGAGGACGCTCCGGCCGTCAGGGCGCGGGCCCGGGCCCGCCTGGAGGGATCGTGATCGGCCCGCGGCGCTCGGCTGCGGGGGCGCTCACCTGCCTGGCGATGGCCGTGAGCCTCTCCGCCGGGCCGCTCTCGTGCCTGTCCGTGGAGGGCCCGGGACCCGGGGCGGCGACCGGAGCCGGTGGGGCGCCGCCGCCCCGACGGGCGCCGGCCGTATCGTCCCCGATCCTGGCGGGTGCGGCCTCGCGCCCCATCACGCCGGACCCTTCGTCCGGAGGCTCGCCTATCCGGCTGGCCGGATTCTCCAGGGGGAGGGACGCCGTGGGCGTCCACGACGACCTCTTCGCCCGCGCCCTGGTCCTGCAGGCCGGCGGGACGGGGGTCGCCTTCGTGGCGCTGGATCTCATCGGCTTCTTCTACGACGACGTCGTCCGCATCCGTGAGGAGATCCGGAGCCGCCACCCCGCGGTGCGGCTCGATCATGTCCTCGTCGCCAGCACTCACACGCACGCCGGGCCCGACGTGCTGGGGCTATGGACGCCTCCCGGGCGCGCCATCGACTCGGGCTACATCGCTTCGGTCCGGGTCGGGGCGGCGGCCGCGGTGGCGGAGGCGTGGCGCCGGCGGAGACCGGCCCGGATCTCATTCGCGTCGAAGCGAGTGCCGCATCTGATCCGCGATACCCGACTGCCGCACGTGATCGACGACCTGGCGCTCCTGATGAAGGTCGACCGGGAGGACGGCGCGGGGACGATCGCGACCCTGGTCAATTACGCCGATCACCCCGAATCGCTCGGCGCCCGCAACCAGATGATCTCGTCCGACTACCCCTGGGCGACGCGCCTCAGCCTGGAGAGGAGGTTCGGCGGGGTCGCGCTGTTCATGCCCGGGGCCGTCGGCGGGCTGATGACCCCACTCAATATCGACCTCCTGGACCCGGCCAGCGGCGCGCCGGTGCCGAAGGGGAGCACCCGCCTGGCCGAGGCGGTGGGGCGGGCGCTCGGGCGCGCGCTGATCGGCGCCTGGCTCGGCCGCTCGGGTCGCGGCGAGGGTCCGGTATCCCTGCGCCGCGCGAGGATCGAGGTGCGCAGGCGCGAGCTGCGCGTCCCGCTCGCCAACCCGAGGTTCCTGCGCGGCCTGGCGGAGGGGCGCATCTGGCCGCGGGCGCTCTCCGACGACGGCACGCTGCGCAGCGAGGTCTCGGCCGTGACGCTCCTGGCGCCGGCGACGGAGCGCGCCGCGGGCCCCGCGGAGGTGTTGCCGGTGGCCCAGTTCGCCTGCGTCCCGGGAGAGATCTACCCGGAGCTGGTCGTCGGCGGGGTCCAGGATCCGCAGGATCCGGCGGCCGATTTCCCGGGCGCTCCGAGGGAGCCGCCGCTGCGCCCGATGATGCGCGGACGGTACCGGTTCGTCCTGGGGCTGTGCGACGACGAGCTCGGCTACATCATCCCGCTCTCGCAGTGGGACGAGGAGCCGCCTTTCGCCTACGGCCGCGACAGGCCGCAGTACGGCGAGATCAACTCGATCGGCCCCCGCGCCGCGCCGGTTCTGATCGACGCCTTCGCCGGCCTGCTGCGCTGAGTCGGGGGCGGATCGGCTACAATGCGGTGCTCTAGACAGGGGAGGGCGCGACGATGGCGGACAATCCGACCCAGCCGAAGGTGACCTACGCCACCCTGGCGGCCGGCCAGACGCCCGAGTTCACCAGGGCGTTCGACGAGGCGGCCGACCGCATCAGGAAGAGCCTCGGACGGACGTACCCGAACCTGATTGGCGGGAGAGAGGTGTCGGCGCGCGAGACCTTCGCGGACACCAGTCCGTCCGACACGCGGGTGGTGCTCGGCCGGTTCGCCGCGGGCACGCGCGAGGACGCCCGGGCGGCCATCGGCGCGGCGAGGGCGGCGTTCGAGGGGGGGTGGCGCGACCTGCCCTGGAAGGAGCGCGTGGCCCTCGTGCGCAGGGCGGCAGCGGCGATCGAGCGCCGGCGGTTCGACCTGTCGGCGCTTCTGAGCGTGGAGGTCGGCAAGAACCGTCTGGAGGCGATGGGGGACGTGCAGGAGACCGCCGACCTGATGAACTATTACTGCGATCAGGTGGAGTCCCACGACGGGTTCGAGGTGCCCATGCGCGCCCTGTCGGACAGCGAGACCAACCGCGACGTGCTGCGGCCCTACGGCGTCTGGGTGGTCATCTCTCCGTTCAACTTCCCGATGGCTCTGGCGGGCGGACCCTCCTCGGGCGCGCTGCTCGGAGGCAACACGGTCGTCTTCAAGCCCGCCAGCGACGCGCCGATGACTGGGTGGCGGCTGGCGGAGTGCTACCGCGAGGCCGGCCTGCCGGACGGGGTCTTCAATTACGTCACCGGCCCCGGGGCGACGCTCGGCGAGGAGCTGGTGACCAATCCTGGCGTCGACGGGATCCTGTTCACCGGCTCCAAGGAGGTCGGGTTCGGCATCTACAGGAGGTTCTCCATCGTCTACCCGAAGCCGTGCATCGCCGAGATGGGCGGCAAGAACCCGACCATCGTCACCGCCCGGGCCGACCTGGACGCCGCGGCGGAGGGGGTGATGAAGTCGGCGTTCGGCCTGCAGGGGCAGAAGTGCAGCGCCTGCTCCCGGATCTACGTCGACAGGCGGGTGGCGGGGGAGTTCACCGAGAGGCTCGTGCAGCGCACGCGCGCGATCCGCATCGGCGATCCGATCGAGAGGGAGAACTGGCTCGGCCCGGTGATCAACAGGGCGGCCTACGACAAGTACGTCAGGGCGTGCGACACCGCCCGCAGGGACGGGACGATCCTGATCGGGGGCGAGCAGCTCAAAGGCGAGCCGCACGAGCACGGCTTTTTCGTGGCCCCCACCGTCGTCTCCGGGCTCCCCGAGGACCACCTCCTGGCTCGCGAGGAGATGTTCCTGCCGATCACCTGCGTGTGGGAGGTCGACTCCCTCGACGAGGCGCTCGCCCTGGCGAACCGGACCGAGTACGGCCTCACGGCGGGCCTGTTCAGCGAGGATGAGGACGAGATCACGAAGTTCTTCGACCGGATCGAGGCCGGCGTCGTCTACGTCAACCGGCGCGCCGGATCCACGACCGGCGCCTGGCCCGGGGTCAACCCTTTCGGCGGCTGGAAGGGGAGCGGCTCCTCCGGCAAGGCGAGCGGGGGACCCTACTACGTCGCCCAGTTCATGCGCGAGCAAAGCCGCACCCTGATCCGCGGGTAGACGCATGAGCGCGGCCGGCTCCGACCGGAGTGCCCCCGACGGGACGAGCGGCCCGGGCGAGCTCGAGATGCGCGTCGTGGAGGGCGACATCACGACGCTCGAGGTCGACGCCATCGCCAACGCCGCCAACGACCGCCTCTGGATGGGGTCGGGTGTGGCGGGGGCGATCAAGCGCGCCGGCGGGGAGGAGATCGAGCGCGAGGCGGTCGCTAGGGGACCGATCCCGCTGGGCGACGCCGTGGCGACCGGCGCCGGGAGGTTGAGGGCCCGATACGTGATTCACGGCGCGGTCATGGGGCAGGACCTGAGGACGAGCCCCGATCTGATCCGGCGCACCACCTCGCGGTGCCTGGAGGCGGCCGAAGGCCTGGGCTGCACGTCGATCGCGCTGCCCGCGTTCGGCACCGGTGTGGGCGGGTTCCCCCCGGAAGCGTGCGCCCGGCTCATGGTGGGAGCCGTCCGGGCGCATCGCCCCGGGTCGCTGCTCCGGGTCGTCTTCGCGGTCTTCGGCGAGCCGGCCCGGCGCGCCTTCGAGGCGGCGCTCCGGGCGAAAGCGGGCGGTTGAGCGACGGGGTCGCGGCGGCTTCGGCGGGGCGGGAGAGCCGGGAGGCCGCTCGGCCTCCCGACCGGTTTCCGGTCGCCCTGGCGGCGTTCGTCGCCGTGCTGCTGGCCTCGATCTACACCTACCGCCTCGGTTCCAACTTCCTGAAGTGGGAGGAGCCGCGCCGCTGCCTGGTGGCGATGGAGATGATCCATCGCGGAGACTACATCGTCCCCAGGGTCATGGGCGAGCTGTACTTCAACAAGCCGCCCCTCCAGAACTGGCTCATCGCTCTGTTCTCCGGTCTCGACCTGCGCAGGGTTGGTCCGGTCAGCGCCCGGCTGGTCACCCTCGCGGCGCTCGCCGGCCTCGCCCTGATCCTCTGGCGCCTCGGTCTGCCCTCAGGCGGCGGTCGGCCGGATCCGCTTCCCGCCCTCGTGTTCCTGAGCACCGGCCTGATCTTCCAGTTCGGCCGGGTGGGCGAGATCGACGTCCTGTTCTGCCTCCTGGTGACCGCCGCCCTCGGCTGTTTCGAATGGGGCCGCCGCCGCGGGTCGGACATCGTGCAGTGGGTCCTTCCGCAAGTGCTGTTGGGGGTCGGCGTGCTGACCAAGGCGATCGCCCCGATCTTCTTCTACCCGCCGGTGCTGTTCTGCGCGTGGTGTCACCGGCGGCGGATCCGGCTGTCCGTGCCGGGCTTGATCGTGGGCTTCCTCCTCATGCTGGGCGTGGTGGCCCTCTGGGTGGTGCCGTACGCGATGCGGGTTCCGGCGGCCGAGCTGCGCCAGGGGTGGGCGGCGGAGCTGGCGAGAAGGTTCGATGGGATCGGTACGGTCCGGATCCTGCGTCACGTCGCGACGTACCCCCTGCGGCTGTTCGGCGTCGCCCTGCCGTGGTCCCTCGCCCTGCTGGCCGTCAGACGGCCGACCTACCTCGCGACCTTCCGGGCGGTGCGACAGGATCCCTACGCCGGACTGTGTGCGTCGGCCATGGGCTGGGCGGCGCTGATATTTTTCTTCCTGCCGGGGATCAACGGACGGTACCTGATGCCCCTTCTGCCGTGCGTGTCGGTGATGATCGCCGATCTGCTCCGCCGCGCGACGCTGGGGCGGAGTGCCGTCGCCGGGGCCGACGGGTCGGACGCGGACCGACTGGTGCGCTGGGGCCGGCACTGGATCCAGTGGGCGGTCCTGACGCTACTGGTCCCCGCCTTCTGCATCGGGGCCGGATGGAGATGGCTCGGCCCGCTCCGTCACCTCGCGTGGCTGGCGGCCGCGGCGGGGGTGCTGACTCTGGCGATGTTCGCCCACGCCGTCTTCGTTCGGCGTCTCCGCTGGCCCGCCGCGCCGCTGCTCCTGATCGGGCTGATCTACGGCATCGGCTACGCCGGGGTCTTCGAGCTGATCGAGGCCGAGGAGGGCATCCTCTACCGCAATGCGGCCCGAACATTCCACGCCGCCATGTCGGAGCGGCGTCCCGTGGTGCTACACGAATCGGTCGACAGAAAGCTGGGCTTCGCGCTGACCCGATTGACGGGGCGGCCCGTCTGGCGAAGGCCGCATGAGCCGGGCCCCTATTACTATGTGGCGTCGCTCGACGAGCCGGCCGCCGAGGGCGCGACCGTCCTGGCCAGCGCCTGGAGACTTCGTCTGTCGGCGATCGGCCCGCAGCGGCCCGGGTCCCCGTGAACCGCAGCGGGCGCGCCGCGATCGACCGCCGTCCGGGTAAGATCACGCCGCCATGTCCCGACCCGCATCAGGGAGGAGGAACCGCATGCGTCAAACCCTTCCCGCACTGCTCATCGTCGGCTCGCTGGTGAGCGCCGTGGCCGCCGCCGACCGATCCGAAGGGCGCCTGTTCGCTACCCGGTCCGTCGTCCACGCGCGTCATGGGATGGTGGCGGCCGCGCACCCCCTGGCGGTGCAGATCGGGATCGACACCCTCAAGAGGGGCGGCAGCGCCGTGGACGCGGCGATCGCCGTCAATGCGGCCTTGGGCTTTCTGGAGCCGGTCGCCTGCGGGATCGGGGGAGACCTCTTCGCCATCGTCTGGGACGCGAAGAGCGCCCGCCTGCACGGCCTGAACGCCTCCGGCCGCGCGCCCGCGCGGCTGAGCGCCGACCAGGTGCCCGCCGAGCCCGACGGCACTATCCCGCTCCACAGCCCTTACGCCTGGAGCGTGCCCGGGGCCGTCGACGGCTGGTTCGAGCTGCACCGCAGGTTCGGGAGGCTGCCGATGTCCGAGGTCCTCGGGCCGGCCATCCGCGCCTGCGTCGAGGGGGAGCCGGTCCCCCAAGTGATCGCGGCGGCGTGGGCGCGCGGGGCGCGCGTCTTTCGCGACTTCCCGGGCTTCGCCGCCACCTTCCTCCCTGCGGGCCGCGCGCCGGCGGAGGGGGAGATCTTCCGCAATCCCGCCCTCGCGCGGGCCTACAGGGCGATCGCCGAGCGGGGCCGCGACGCCTTCTACCGGGGGGAGATCGCCGAGGCGATCGTCGCTTTCTCCGACCGGCACGGCGGCTACCTCTCCATGTCCGACCTCGCGGGGCACAGGTCCGAGTGGGTGGACCCGATCAGCACGACCTACCGCGGCTTGACGGTCTATGAGCTGCCGCCTAACGGGCAGGGACTCGCAGCCCTGCAGATGCTGAACCTCTTAGAACGCTTTGACCTCCGGGGGATGGGGCGCGACTCGGTCGCCTTCTGGCACACGATGGTCGAGGCGAAGAAAGTGGCCTACGAGGACCGGGCGCGGTTCTACGCCGACCCGGCCTTCGCCGAGGTGCCGGTCGAAGGCCTGCTCTCCAAGGGCTACGCGCGGGAGCGCGCGACCCTGATCGATCCTGAACGCGCGGCCCGCAGATACGACGCCGGCGACCCGCGCCTGTCGCGCGGTGACACCACCTACCTGGCGGTGGCCGACTCCGAGGGGAACATGGTGTCGCTCATCCAGAGCAACTACACGGGCTTCGGGTCCGGATACGCCGTCGAGGGCTGGGGGTTCGGCCTCCAGAACCGCGGCGGCCTGTTCGACCTGAACCCGGACAGCCCCAACTACCTCGAGCCGGGCAAGCGGCCGTTCCACACCATCATCCCGGCCTTCGCCATGCGCGCCGGGCAGCCGTGGCTCGCGTTCGGATTGATGGGGGGCGACATGCAGCCGCAGGGGCACGCCCAGATCATCGTGAATCTGGTCGATTTCGGCATGAACCTGCAGGAGGCTGGCGATGCGCCCCGCTTCTACCACACCGGATCGTCCGAGCCCACAGGAACCCTGATGACGGACGGGGGGACCCTGTACTTTGAGGCGGGCGTGCCGCGGAGGGTGCGTCGCGAGCTGGCGCGCATGGGCCACCGCGTGGCCGACACGCTCGGACGCTTCGGCGGCTACCAGGCGATCGCCCGCGACCCGGCCACCGGCGTCTACGCGGGCGCCAGCGAGTCGCGCAAGGACGGCTGCGCCATGGGGTACTGAGAAATGGGGCCATGGCGGACGAGAGGCACGGCGTGACGGCCCTGATCCCCCGCGAGGTGCTGTTCGGGAACCCCAGCAGGCTCGCCCCCCGCCTGTCGCCCGACGGCAGGAGGCTTGCCTATCTCGCGCCCGACGCGGGCGTCCTGAACGTCTGGGTCCGCACCGTGGGACGCGGCGACGACGAACCGGTCACGCGGGACCGCGGGCGCGGGATCCGGGACTACTTCTGGGCCCAGAACGGCGAGCAGATCCTCTACCTGCAGGACCGGGACGGGGACGAGAACTGGAGCCTGTACGCCGTGCCGGCGCGCGGCGGCGGCCCGGTCGACCTGACTCCCCGCGACGGCGTGCAGGCCCAGGTGGTGGCGCTCGACCCCCGGTTTCCCGACGAGATCCTGGTCGGCCTGAACGAGCGCGACCGGCGGCTGCACGACGTCTACCGGCTGAACGTCAGGACGGGGGAGCGGCTCCTGGCGGCGAGGAACGACCTCGGGAGCGTCGGCTGGGTGGCCGACCACGACTTCAACGTCCGGGTGGCCCAGGTTCCGACGCCCGAGACGGGGTTCGCGCTCATGCACCGGGCCCCGCCCCGGGGCCGCTGGAAGGAGCTGATCGCCTGGGGGCCGGAGGACGCGCTGACCACGAGCGCCGTGGCCTTCTCGGAGGACGGAAGCGGCCTGTACCTCGCGAGCAGCGTCGGGTCCGACACGACGGAGCTGCGGCTGCTGGACCTTGAGACCGCGACTCAGCGATCCCTCGCGGCCGAGCCCGGGGCCGACCTGTCGGACGTGCTCATCCACCCGACCTCTCACCGGGTCCAGGCGGCCGCCTTCGAGAAGTCCCGACGGGAGTGGAGGGTCCTCGACCCCGCCGTCCGCGGGGACTTCGGCGTCCTGTCGCGCCTGCACGCCGGCGATTTCACGGTGGTGAACCGCGACCGGGCCGACGCGACGTGGCTGGTGGCCTACGTACAGGATCGCGGCCCGACGGCCTACTACGCCTACGATCGTGCGGCCGGCAGGGGGGCCTTCCTGTTCTCGGCGCGGCCGGAGCTCGAGCGGGTCACGCTGGCGGAGATGAGGCCCGTGAGCTACCGCGCCCGGGACGGCCTGACACTGCACGGTTACCTCACCCTCCCCGTCGGGATCGAGCCCCGGTGCCTGCCGGCCGTGCTGAACGTCCACGGCGGCCCCTGGGCGCGCGACAGCTGGGGATACGATCCGGAATCGCAGTGGCTGGCGAACCGGGGTTATGCCTGCCTTCAGGTCAACTACCGGGGCTCGACCGGCTACGGCAAGAGGCACATCAACGCCGCGGATCGCGAGTGGGGCGGCAGGATGCAGGACGACCTCACCGACGGCGTCAGGTGGCTGGTGCAGTGCGGCATCGCCGACCCGAAGCGCGTGGGGATCTACGGCGGCTCCTACGGAGGGTACGCGGTCCTCTCGGGCCTCAGCGGGACGCCGGAGCTGTACGCGTGCGGGGTCGACATCGTGGGGCCCTCGAACCTGTTGACCTGGCTGCGCAACCTCCCTCCCTACTGGAAGCCATTCGAGCCGCTGATCCACAGACAGGTGGGGCATCCGGAAAGGGACGAGGCGTTTCTCAGGGAGCGTTCGCCGCTGTTCCACGTCGATCGGATCGTGGCGCCGCTGCTCATCGCGCAGGGGAGGAACGACCCGCGCGTCAGGCGGGAGGAGAGCCTGCGGATCCGCGACGCCCTGTGCCGGGCGGGCAAGACCGTGCTCTTCGTCGAGTTCCCTGACGAGGGGCACGGCTTCGCGAGGCCCGGGAATCGCCTGAAGTTCTACGCCGCGGCGGAGAGGTTCCTCGCCGATCACCTCGGCGGGCGCTGCGAACCGGAGACGCCGGCCGGCATCTGACCCCCGCGCGCCGATCGCGGGGCTCGGGCCCGGCCGCCTGTGGCAGAATGGGGGCCTCGGGGTGCCGGCGGCTGCGAGTGTCCTCGCCCATAGCGCCGGGACAGGTGGCGGGAGCGATCGCCCGGCGCTCCCGGCGACGGGGCGGGCGGGACCGCCTCACCGGAGGGACCATCCGATGGCCGTGACGGTCGGATTGATGGGCTTCGGCAGGATCGGCAGGAACATCTTCCGGATCCTGCATCGGCGGGACGACATCCAGGTGGTCGCCATCAGCGACATCGCCGATCACGCCGCGCTCGAGTACCTGCTGAGATTCGACACCGTGTTCGGCCGTTTCCCGGACCCGGTCTCGCTCGAGAACGGGACCATGCGCGTCGGCGGGAGGACGGTCCGGATGCTGTCCGGGCGGGAGCCCGGCGAGGTCGACTGGAAAGGGCTCGGGGTCGAATACGTCGTGGAGGCCACGGCCCGGTACCGATCCCGCCCGGAGCTGGAGAGGCATCTCGAGGCGGGTGCCGGACACGTGGTCCTGTGCGCCCCGCCGCTGGACGAGCCCGACATCACGGTGATCTTCGGGGTGAACGAGGATCGGGTCGGCCGCGAGCACCGGATCCTGTCGAACGGCTCCTGCACCGCGAACGCCGCCGGGCCTGTGGTCCGGACGCTGCACGAGGCGTTCGGGGTGCGCCAGGGGTTTCTGACCGCGGTCCACGCCTACACCAATGACCAGCGGCTGGCGGACGTGCCCGCGGCCGATCTGCGCCGGTCGCGGGCGGCCGCCGAAAACATCATCCCCACCGACACGCGCGCCCACGAGATGCTGATGTCGGTGATGCCCGCGCTCGCGGGCCGCCTCGGCGGGATCGCCATGAACGTCCCGATCCGCGACGGATCGGTGGCCGACCTGGTGCTGCAGCTCGAGACGCCGGCGGCGCCTGGGGCGCTCAACGGCCGGGTCCGCGAGGCCGCCGCTGGACCGCTCGAGGGGATCCTCGCGTATGAGGAGGCCCCGATCGTCAGCAGCGACGTCATCGGGAGTCCGCACTCCGGAGTCTTCGACGCCCTCGCGACGCAGTGCCTCGGCGAGGATCTGGTTCGCGTCCTCGTCTGGTTCGATAACGGGTGGGGCTACGCGCAGAGGGCCGTCGACCTGATCGCCCGGCTCGCGGGCGCTCCGCCGGCGGGGGAGGGGCCACGATGAAGGCCACGGTCGGGATCAACGGGTTCGGTCGGATCGGGCGGAGCGTCTTCCGGATCCTGTCGGGGCGCCGGGAGTACCGCGTGGCGGCGGTGAACGACATCGGGGACCCGCTGACGCTCGCCTACCTCCTCAAGTACGACACCATCAGGCGCGTCTTCGAGAAGGAGGTGGTGCCGCGAGGCGATCATCTGATCGTCGGGGGCACCGAGACGCGCCTGCTCTCGGAGAGGGATCCGGCCCGCATCCCCTGGGGGAAGATGGGGGTGGAGGTTGTCGTCGAGTCGACGGGGAGGTTCCGCAGGAGGGAGGAGAACGCCCGGCACCTCGAGGCCGGAGCCAGGAAGGTGATCCTCACGGTCCCCGCGAAGGACAAGATCGACGCCACCATCGTTCTGGGGGTGAACGACGAGGCCCTGCGTCCCGAGCACCAGATCGTCTCCAACGCCTCCTGCACGACCAACTGCCTCGCGCCGGTCGCCAAGGTCCTGGACCGGAGCTTCGGGATCGAGCGGGGATTGATGAACACCATCCACGCCTACACCAACGACCAACGCCTCGCCGACGTGCCGCACAAGGACCTGAGGCGTTCCCGCGCCGCCAACGAGAACGTCATCCCGACCACGACCGGCGCGGCCCGCGCCGTGGGGGAGGTCCTGCCCGGCCTCAAGGGCCGACTCGACGGCCTGGCGATGCGCGTCCCGGTCCCGGACGGCTCGGTGGTCGACCTGACGGTGCTGCTGCGGCGCCCTGCGAGCGTGGACGAGGTGAACGAGGCCATCCGCCGCGCCGCGGAGGGCCCCCTGCGCGGCATCCTGGAGTACTCGAGCGCGCCGCTGGTGTCCAGCGACGTGATCGGCAACGCGCACTCGTCGATCTTCGACTCCCTGGCCACCCAGCGCGTCGGGCCGAACGCGCTCAAGGTCATCGCCTGGTACGACAACGAGTGGGGCTACGCCTGC
>JBHIBC010000003.1:0-80094 GCA_046758905.1 Acidobacteriota bacterium
CAGCGGCGCGTCGTAGAGGACGAACCCCTCTCCGCCAGGCGAGATGCGGATGACCAATCCGTTGCCGTCGGTCCCCGCCAGCAGGTGGCCCCGGCCGTCCGGGATCAGGGTCCGGATGTGCGTCTCGGCGCTGTCGAAGATCACCCGGCCCTCCCCGCCGCGGTCGATCCTGAGGACGCGTCCCTCCAGCCCCGTCCCGGCGTAGAGGTTCCCCTGCCAGTCGGCCACGAGCGCCCAGATGTAGTCCTCGCCCGAGTCGAAGGTCCAGGCCACGCTGCCGTCCGGCGCGATCCGGTAGATCCGGCCGCCGGGCGCCGTCCCGGCGTAGACGTAACCGTCCGCGTCCGCGGTCAGCGCGCTGACCTCCGGCTCCTCGACCCGATAAAACACCCCGGCCTCGCCGTCCGGCCCGATGCGGTAGATCCCCCCATCGTTGCCGCCGGACACGTAGACGGCGCCGCTGTTGTCCTGCGCCAGCGCCCAGAGGTAGGGCTGCGGCGTCTCGTACAGCAGGTCGAGGCGAGGCGACAGCCGGATGCCCCCGTCGGCGGACAGCGACACCCCGTTCGGGTCCCTCTGCCGCCAGGTCTGCGAGCTGACGGCCGCGACGTCGGAGACCAGCGCCAGCCAGACGAGCCCGGCCCCCAGGGCGGTTGCGACTCTCAACGACATCCCTCCCCCGAATCGATCAGCGCACCTTGATGGTGATGCGGCGGCCCCCGACCGCGACCAGGTCCAGATCCCTTGACAGCTCCAGGATCGGGGCGTCGCTGATCAGGGTCGTGTCGGAGCTCAGCCGACGGTGGTTGAAGACGGTGAAGACCGACAGCGGCAGGTCCGGCAGGAGTTCCGACCGGACGATGGCGGACGGGGCCCGACGCGTGAAGCGCAGATAGAGCGTCCGGCTCCTTCTCCGGCGCACGATCAGCCGGACCAGATCGGAGAGGCTCCCCGCCTGGAGCATCTGGCGCTGACGGATCCGTCGCTCGAGCCCGTCGATCGCCGGGCCTCCGCCGACGACGATGTGGAGATCGCCCCTCGGCGTGTCCTCCGGCAGCTCGACCTCCCACGCGATCTCGCGGGGTTCCCCGCGGAACGGGGTCAGGACCGAGGTGATCGTCAGCCGCTCGCCCGGCCGCGCCAGGGTCCTGGACGCGTGCAGCGCCGTGACGCTGGCCACCTGCGCCTCCCGCAGGATCTCCACCGCGATCTCGAGCCCGCGAACCGGCGGCGGTTCGAACCGGTTGTTCGTCAGCAGCCCGAAGACCGATCCGACACGGTTGGCCAGAGCCGCGTGGACCGGCTGCGCCGGGTTGGGTCCGGAGAACAGATCCTCCATCTCCACCGGCGGGCGGCCCTCGATGTCGATGCGGTAGCGCAGCCCGAGAGAGGCCGAGGCGTCGAACTCGGTCGTCCGTACGAGGCTGTTGGCCGTGACCAGCGCGACCATGACGGGCGACCACGCGCGATGGCTCAGGATGTCGTAGTGGAACGGACGCAGGCGGTCGCCGGAGGCCACGCTGACGTCCAACGGGATGGTGGGCGGGACCCGCCCGACCTCCCCCACGACGGCGGTGAGCCCGTCCCGGATGATCGCCCCGACCGGTTCGGTGGTGTTGGCGATCTTGAACGATGTCGCGGCCGAGGGATAGGTGGCGAGGATCTGCGCCTGCGTCATCGGGATCTCCAGGGGGCCGACTCCCAGGAAGCCGTGGCCGAAGCCGTAGACGCGTCCGCCATCCACGGCGGTCAGCGTGCCGATGCCGGTGACGCTGATGTCGCCGAGGACCATCGCGGCCCCGATCGGACTGCCGGGCGTCAGGCCCAAGCGGGACTCGCCGCCCGTGCTGCCGCCGCCCGACATCGGCTCGAGGCCGCGCGATCTGAAGATCGGGGCGTAGTAGGCCAGCACTTCCGGGTCGCAGCCCGAGCAGACGAGCGGTGTGCCGATCGGCCGCAGTCCGGTGGCGGCCGCGCCCGGCAAGAGGCCCGGGCCGCCGGCGTGCCCCGGCGCGCCGATGCTCCCGGACAAACCGAACTCTGCCGGCTCGGGGTCGCCGACAGGCCCGGGCCCTCCGGGAAGGTCGGAGTCGACCCCGATGCCTCCCGCCAGAAACTCCCCGAGCAGGTGGGGGGCGGGCGCCACCCGCGCCGCGTCGGACGGGGGGACGGCACCGCTCAGGCCGAGCATGTCGTGGATCGGCGTGATGCCGGCGATCGCCTCCTTCGCGAAGGGGCCGAGGCGGTAAGCGATGGCGCCGACGAGGCGCCCGTCGATGTACACGGGGCTCCCGCTCATGCCCGAGACGACTCCGGTGAACTCCACCTTCTCGCCCTTCAGGCGCGCCAAGATCATGTCGTGTCCCGGGCCGATGGCGTTGCGGAGCACGCCCAGGATCTCGACGCGGAACTCCTCCATCGCGTCCGCCTCGAAAACAGTTCTGGCGACCCCTTCCATCCCCGCGCGGATCTCCTCGAGCGGCATCAGAGAGGAAGCCTCGATGTCGCTCGACGGGCCGGCGGTCACGGGCGGTGAGAGCGACAGGCTGAGGCACACGGAGATGGCGACCGCGCGCAGCGGTCCGAGCCCGCGATCGGCTACTTCTCGTCCGCGGCCCTGCTCTTGGTGTTGTGGGCCTTGAGCGCGCCTTTCACCGCTTCCACGATGAAGTTCTGCATCGAGGGCGGCTGATTCTTGACCGCGCTGTAGACCAGGCAGGGCAGCTTGAGGGATATCTGGACCCCGTCCTCGTCCAGACTGTCGAGCCAACGGCAGAATCTGTCCCATGAGTCCCACGTGAGCTTCTGAATCGCGCCCTTGCTGTACAGCTCGATCAGCGTCAGGTCGCTCTTCAGCTTGAAGATGACGTCCTCCTCGCCGTAGTCCTTGAAGTCGCTATAGGCGAAGAATTTTACCTCACCCGCCGTCTGGTCCCTGCCTTTGATGCTGATCTCCGGATCTCTGTTACACCGCATGATGATGTAGTCGTCCTTGCCCTTGAAATGGAAGGCCAGGATCGGATCGGTGGTGCGGTCGTTGTCGCTCGGCGTCTTGAGCGCGCGGTAGACGCGGCGGGCGATCTGTTCGTTGGCGCTATACGTCTGCGAACCTCTAGGTATCCGCTTCGCCATGGGTCGAATATACCATATCAGCGCTTCAGACATTCAAGAACCGGCCGATCTCGGCTTGAGCCGGGCCCTTCCTCGCGGTACATGGTAAGGATCATGTCGTCACCACGAGGGCCCGGTCGGATCGCGATCCCAGGCCGGCCCCTCGCTCTCACGGTCGCGGTGTGCGCGCTCGGCGCCTGGTGCCTCGCCTCCCCGGGGCCTGCGACCTGCCGCGGCCGGAGCGCGCTCGACCCGGTCGAGATTCTGTCGGCGGCCCGGCCCGACTACCGGAGGTTCATCACCTCCCTGCGCCCCCTGCCGGAGCGCCTGGGGAACGACAGCCGTGGGAGCGGGCTCTATATGGCGCTCGTCCGGCCCGGCGCCAGCGACCCCGGCCGTACCGACAGCTCGCCCCTGGCCGGACCGGGAGCGCGGAACGACGTCCTCTACGACGCGGCATCGATCGCCGCAGGCCACAGCCCCGCCTGGCTGCGGCTGCTGCTCGATCACGAATACTTCCACGCCCGGCATCTCGCCGGAGCCACCGCGCTCCCCCTCCCCCCCGATCTTCCCGCCGAGGTCGAACGGCACTACTTCGAGGCCGCGGCCTGGGGGTTCAACGTCGCCGAGGCACGGGCCCGCCACTACCCCGGTCTTCGCGAGGACGAGTTCCGTGAGGCCCTCGATCGGTACGGCGAGCACTATACGGGGCTGCGGCGGCTGTCGCGGCTCGGCTCCTCCGTCCCGTGGGCCGAGCTCGCCGAACGCCTCAAGCGGCCGGAGACGTTCCTCAGGACGTCCTATTGATCTCCCGCAGCAGGTCCCGCGCGTCCTGCTGATCGGGGTCGAGGGCGAGCGAGTCGTGCAGGTACTCGAGGGCCCTGTCGCGCTGCCCGTCCTGGAGGTAGGCGAGCGCCAGCGCGTTGTAGAGCGTCGTGGTCCGTAGCCCCTTTCTTCGCGCGGTCTCGAGCGCCCGGATCGCCTCTCGCGGGCGCCGCAGCCGTCCAAGCGCGGCGCCCAGGTTGACCCAGGCCTCCAGGTTGTCGGAGTCCTTCTCCACCGCGCGGCCGAGGATCTCCACCGCCTCCGCGAGACGCCCCGACCTCCCGTACAGGGCTCCCAGGTTGGACATCGTGGCGGCGTAGTCGGGATCGAGCTCCATCGCCAGGAGGAACTCCTTCTCCGCAAAATCGATCTGACCCTTCCACTGGTAGATCAGCCCCATCCAGTTGTGGTGGACGACCGACTGGTCGTTGAGCTCCAGCCCCCTACGCACGATCGGCTCGAGGGCCAGCACCTTGTCGGTCCCCTGGTAGATCGTGTGCAGCTCGCTGAGTGGCTCGCCCAGCGCCGGGTTGATCCGCACCGCCCGCAGCAGCTCCCTCTCGGCGGCGGCGTCCCCCGCCTTCAGGAGGATCGAGCCGAGCGCGGCGCGGATCTCACCGATGTCGGGGTGCCTCTCGGCCTGCCGGCGCAGATAGGCGATCCCCTCCTCGCGCCGCTCGCTCTCCGAATAGACCTCGCCGAGGCGGATGAACGCCTGCGGCTCCCCCTCGGGGTCCATGTCGAGCACCTTGCGCAGGGCGTCGATGGCCGCCCCGTACCGCTTCTGCTCCTGGTAGAGCTGGGCCGCGAGGATCAGCCCCGGCGTGAAGGCGGGCGCGGACTTCAACACGCGATCGATGGCCGCCTCCGCCTTCGCGTAATCCTTGTTCTTCAGGTGCAGCGAGGCCTCGTTGAGGTAGCCGGTGACCAGGACCTGGCCCTCCGGCGCCGGCGGGGTCAGCTCGCCAGACCCGGCGCCCGGCGCGCCCTCGGCCGACCCGCCGATGTACCCGAGCGAGCGGAGCCGCTCCACCATCTCCTCGTCGACGCCGCTGTCCGCGATCGCGTCGATCGCGGGCGCGACCGGCCCGCCGACCGTCTCGTAGGTCGGGATCGTTCGAACCGGGAAGCGCGCGCGAAAATCCCCCCCGATCGCCTCGGCGAGGATCCGCCCCCCCATGTCCTCGGCCACCGGCAGGCCGGCCAGGTACAGGACGGTCGGGGCGATGTCGAGGAGACTGCTGGTGTCGAGGTGCGTCGGCCTGATCGCCGGACCCGACAGGACGATGATGCCGTAACGCCGGTGCCAGAGCCCCGGCTTTCCCTCGATATAGGGCGGGTCGGTCGTCGGCCGGCCGCCGCCGCTCCGGAACCCGTGGTCGGACATCAGGATGATGACGGTGCCGGGCTCGAGGGCCTCCAGGATCTCGCCGAGGAGACGGTCCTGATACCGGTAGTAGTTGAAGACGGCGGCGCGGTACTTCGCGTACTCCCCCTCGCTCACCATGTCCATCCTGGGCGGCATGTAGTGGGCGAAGCGGTGACAGACCTCGTCGATCCCCTGGTAGTACAGGCCGAACAGATCCGGCTGGCCGCGCTCGAGGATGTCCAGCGCGATCGCGTGGTAGGTTCTGGCACTCGCCAGGATCTTCACCAGGTGGTTGACCGGGTCCCGGTGCCCGGCTCGGGGGTCCTTGGCGATGCGCGCCCGGTGCTCCCGGAACTCCCGCGCATCGATCGACACGAACTGCTGTACTTCCCGCAACGAGATCGACTCCTCGCCCACGATGAGGGGCCGGATCTCCTCGAAATAGACCGGCGGGTATGTGGCACCGGCCAGGTCCCCCGCGTCCGACTCGTAGCCGAACAGGCTGTAGGCGACGCGGTCCGACACGATCCGCCCGAGCACCGGCTCCGCCGGCCACGAGGCCCACCAGGCGATGAAGGCGCTGCTCTTCCCGACGTCGCTGAAGATGTTCCACAGCGCCTTGGTGCGCCGCCAGCGGCTCGACACCGGCACCGCCTTGCCCGCGCTCGGATCCATCATCAGGAAGTCGATGATCCCGTGCTCCTCGGGGGGCCGGCCGGTCACCACCGTGGTCCACAGGAGGGGCGACAGCGTCGGCTTCATCGACTTCATGTTGCCCCAGGCGCCGTGCTCCCTGAGAGCCGCCAGATTCGGCAGGGAGCCCTCCTCGATGAGGGGACCGATGATCTGCCAGTCGGCGCCGTCCAGCCCGATGATGGCGACCTTGGTGCCGGTTTCCGCGACCTCCGGGGGGACCTTCGTCTCCCCTCGCGCGCGCTCCCCCTCCCGATCCCACGGCCGGCCGAGAAGCAGCACGCCGACCGCCACGAGCGCGGCCGCCACGGCCGCCGCGGCCCCCCACGGGAGGCGCCGCCGTCCGCCGCCGCCCCGCTTTCCCGACTGCCCCGATAGGGAAGACACGCGCGAGATCTCCGGCCGGCTGAGATGCCTGCGAGACAGGACGTCTCGAGTATAGCATCGGGTCGCGCAGGCTCCCGCCGGAGCAGACTCACTCTCTCCGGCACGGCGCCCATCCGCCCCGCCGCCGGTCCGCGGCCGCCACCGCGCTCGAGCCGCGCCGCTTTCCAAATTGAAATGGACGCCCCCGTCCCGCGGCCTGATCTTCAGAGAGGACAGGTGCGCTCACAACCCGCTCCCTCGAGCCGTTTCCGGAGGGCCGGAGGACCCGCTTGACCAGCCTGAGCCGCGGCACGCGCTTGTATATCGTCACGATCTGCATGGCCGGTGCCGCGGGGCTACTGCTCCCTTGGACGCACGGTCCGTACCCCGCCTCGCTCGGGGTCCTGCTCGTCGCCCTCGCGGTGACCGCCTGCGCGTCGCCGTTCCGAATCCCGGTCCCGGTCTTCGGGCACGTGAGCATCGCGTTCCCCTTCATCTTCGCCACGCTCATCCTGCTCGGGACGCCCGCCGCCGCCGTCGCGGCGGCCGTCAGCGCGGTCGCCGCAGCGCTGGTGCGGCGTCGCTCGCGACCGCCTCTGTACCGGACCGTCTTCAACGCGGCGAACCTGGTCCTCGCCACGGTCGGGGCCGGCGCCACCTTCCGCCTCGCCGGCGGCACGCCCGGGGCGTTCGAGCCCGCCCAGCTGTGGACGCCTGCGCTTCTGGCCACCACCATCTTCTTCGTCCTGAACACCGGGTTCGTGTCGGTCGCGGTCAGTCTCGCCGACGGCGCCCCGATCCTCCGGAACTGGATCAACAACTTCCTGTGGACCTGTCCCGCCTACGTGGCCGGCACCCTCATCGCGGCCACCTTGGCGATGGGGGTCCAGCAGGTCGGCCTCTGGGCGGTGTTCCTGTCGCTGCCCCCCCTCTACGTACTGTACTTCTCGCTGAGGCTGTATACCCTGAAGGTGATGCAGGAGCGGCGGCACGGCAAGGAGATGGCCGACCTCTACCTGTCGATCATCGAGGCGCTGGCGCTGGCGATCGACGCCAAGGACCGCACCACGCAGCGCCACATCCGCCGGGTCCAGACCTACGCCGTGGAGCTGGGCCGGGTCCTCGGCCTGACGGAGCCCGACCTGGAGGCGCTCAAGGCGGGCGCGCTCCTGCACGACATCGGCAAGCTGGCGGTGCCCGAGCACATCCTGTGCAAGCCGGGGAGGCTCAACCGGGAGGAGTTCGAGAAGATGAAGATCCACCCGCGCATCGGCGCGGAGATACTGGAGACCGTCCATTTCCCCTTCCCGCTGGTCGACGTGGTCCGCTCGCATCACGAGAAATGGGACGGGACCGGCTACCCCGACCGCCTCAAGGGGGACGAGATCCCCCTGGCGGCGCGCATCCTGTCAGTCGTCGACTGCTACGATGCCCTGACCTCCGACCGGCCCTATCGCAGGCCGCTCACCAAGGAGGAGGCGCTGGCCTACATCCGCAGCGAGTCGGGCTCCTCCTACGATCCCAACGTAGTGGAGGCCCTGGAGCGCAACCTCGACCGGATGGAGAGGCTGGCCGCCCAGGTCAACCGCACGCGCGAGACCTGGGTGGCGCCCGACAAGAGCCGGGTGAACCGGGGGGACGACCGGCTCAGACGCGACACCAACGAGCTGCGCCGGTCGATCATGAAGAACATCGCCTCGGCGCACCGTGAGCTCTACGCGCTGTATGAGATCGCCCAGAGCCTCGCCAAGAGCCTCAATCTCGACGAGGTCCTGTCGTTCATCGCGAGCAAGGTGGCCCGGCTTCTCCACTACCGGTGCCTGGTTATCTACCTGTACGACAAGCAGCATAAGGTGCTGCGGGCCCGCTTCGTCACCGGCCACGACGCCGCTCGGCTGCTGCACCACAGGATCCCGTTCGGCGAGAGGATGAGCGGCTGGGCCGCCCTGCACCACCTGCCCCTGGCGGGCCGCGCCGGCGGCGACCCCGTGCGGCGCGAGGGGACCCGCTCGGATCTGGAGGAGTTGCTCAAGAGGGGCAACATCGAGAGGCTGGAGAACGCCATCGTGGCGCCGTTGCTCGACGGCGACGGGGTCCTGGGCGTCCTGGCGCTTTATGATCGGCCGGACCAGCCGTACGAGGAGGACTCCCTGCGGGTCATCTCCATCGTGGCCAAGCATGTGGCCAACGCCGTGAAGAACGCCATCCTGTACGAGTCCACTCAAGAGAGCGCCCTGACCGACCCCCTCACCAGCCTGCCCAACGCCCGCTACCTCTTCGTCAGCTTCGAGGAGGAGATCAGCCGTGCCATGCGCCAGCGGGTCCCGCTCAGCATCATCGAGCTTGACGTCGACGACTTCAAGGACGTGAACGACAGCTACGGCCATCCCGCCGGCGACCGCATCCTGCGGGGTCTGGCCCGTGCCATCCGAAGCCAGCTGCGCGGCTGCGACACCTGCGTGCGCTATGCCGGCGACGAGTTCATCGTCACCGTGCCGGGTGTCGGGAAGGAGGGGATCGAGGGCGTGCAAACTCGCATCCGACGGGCGATCGAGTCGCACAAGTTCGTGCTGCACGGGGGCCGCTCCCTGCGCGTCTCGGTCAGCATGGGCGCCGCCTCCTTTCCGGAGGACGGCCGATCCTTCGAAGCGCTCCTGGCGGTGGCCGACTCCCGCATGTACGAGGACAAGTTCAAGCACCGCGGCCGGCCGGTTCACGACGAGTCCGGCTACCAGAGGTTCACCGGACGACGGAGCGTGCCTCTCAACTAGCCCCCCGGCGCGAGGTCGCCGGCACCCTACAGCGTCGATGCCGGGCTCGCCCGTGGTCGCGGGAAGACGGCATCCCTCCCGGCCCCTTGACTCCGTACCAAGGTCCAGGGTTTAAGGTATGGGGCGGAGGCGGAAGGCATGGACGGATTGACCATCGGCCGGCTGGCCCGCGAGGGCCGGGTCAATATCGAGACGGTCCGCTACTACGAGCGGCGCGGCCTGCTCCCAAGGCCCCCCCGCCGTCCCTCGGGGTATCGGATCTTTCCGGAATCGGCCGTGCTGGTGCTGCGTTTCGTGAGGAGCGCCCAGGCGCTCGGGTTCTCCCTCAAGGAGGTCAAGGAATTGCTCTCCCTGCGCGTGCAGCCGGGCCGGACCTGCGCCGACGTTCGCGGCCGCGCCCGGCGCAAGATCGACGACATCGACCAGAAGATCCGGACCCTGCAGGCGATGAGGAAAGCCCTGGTCCGCCTTGAAGCCGCCTGCTCCGGCCGGGGACCGATCTCCGGCTGCCCTATCCTGGACAGCCTCGACGCCGGCGTGCGGCGATGACGCCTCGCATCGACCTCATCCACGCCGCCGGGCGAGCATCGACGAAGGCCAGGCGGGCGATCGAGATCTTCAGCGCAGGGTGCCCGGCCTGCGAAGAGGCCATCGAACTGGTCGAGCGGATCGCCTGTCCATCGTGCCGGGTGGCCGTCCTCGACATGAGGGACGCCGGCGTGGCTTCGCGGGCCAAGAGCCTGGCGATCCGCTCCGTGCCGGCCGTGCTCGTCGACGGCAGGCTCGCGCAATGCTGCGCGGGGCGCGGGCCGGACGAGGCCGCGCTGCGGGACGCCGGGCTGGGCCGACCGCTGCCCTAGAGAAGGCGCGAAGACACCCGGGCGGAGATCGGCGCCGCTCGGCGAGGAGGACCCTCGACCTTGACCCGCTCAATGCGTACACCGATCTTCCTTCTCAGCGTCATGGCCCTTCTCGTCGCGCGGCCGGGTCAGGCCGAGATCCGCGGGGCCTCCGTGGCTGTCAACGGGATGGCGTGCCCCTTCTGTGCCTTCGGCGTTGAGAAGCGACTCAAGAAGGTGCAGGGGGTCGAGCGCGTCGTCGTCAGCACCAAAGACGGAATAGCCACCCTGACGGCTAAGGCCCAGCAGTCGATCGACGTCGAGCAGATCCCTCGTGCGGTCAGATCCGCGGGCTTCACCCCCGGACCCATCATGGTCGAGGCGGTCGGGAGAGTCGAGACGGACGGGCGGGATCGAGTGGTGCTAAGGCTGCGCGGGACCGATCAGGCCTTTCTGCTGGCCGGCACTGGCGTCCGGGCGGACGCGCGGCTGCGCTCCCTCACCGAGACGGGCGCCCTGGTCGTCATACGGGGTGCGTTCCACCTCCGACAGGAGAGTCTCCCCGCCATTTCCCCGGAAGTGGTTGAGGAGATTCCCGATTGACCGGGCGGCGAACAGGGGCGATCGCCGGGGTCCTGCTCCTCGCGACCTGGGCCCCCGTGGGGCCGGCGCTCGCCGCCCCGCTCACCTTCAACACCGCACTGCCCGTCGCCCGGGGCGAGGGCATTCTTCGCATCCAGTTCCGGCGCTTCTCGTCCACCGGAGGTCCCGGCGCCCAGGATCGAGAGCTCACGGTTCGAGCCTTCCCCCTGGTCGGGGTCTACGGGGCGTCCGGGAAGCTCGCTCTTTTCGCGATCGCTCCGATCATCGACAAGACCCTCGAACTGACGACCCCGATGGGTCGTCGCACCCGGAACGTCTCCGGTCTGGGCGACACCGCCTTTCTAGCGCGCTACACCACCTATCGGCGGGACAGGCCGGGGCGGACCACTCGCGTCGCTCCCTTCGTGGGAGTCGAAGCCCCCACCGGCGAGGACGCCGAGACGGACGAGCTCGGCCGGCTCCCTCGGGCCCTTCAGCTCGGCTCCGGGTCCTGGGACTACAGGGTCGGCACGATTGCGACCTGGCAGACGCTGCGCTGGCAGCTCGACGGCTCGATCTCCTATCAGCTCAACACCGAGGCGAACGACTTCGAGTTCGGGGACGAGGCCCGTCTGGATCTTTCCTACCAGTACAGGGTATGGCCTCGCGAGCTGGGAGAGGGTGTGCCGGCCTTTCTCTATGCGATCCTGGAGAGCAACGTGGTCTGGCAGGATCGCGATGTCGTCGACGGTCTGGAGGACCCGGACTCGGGAGGTGTGACCTGGTTCCTGGCTCCTGGGCTTCAATTCGTCAGAAAACGCTTAGTCGTCGAAGCGGCGGTGCAGATCCCCGTCGAGCGGAACCTGAACGGGGCCGCTCCCGAGACCGACTTCATCACCACGCTCAGCGTCCGGGTGAATCTCTGATGCGAAGGAGGATGATCTACTCGGCGGCACCGGTCGTCCTTCTCGTGGTGACGGCTGCCTGGTCCGCCCGGCGGTTGTTCCCGGCGCCGCGGGAGGCCGGCTACCGTTTCGACGACGCCTGGGGTCACACGGGAAGCGGACCGGGCGAGTTCCTCCAGCCGATCGGCATCGCCATACAACAAGACGAGGTCTTCGTCAGCGATGCCGGCAACAATCGCATCCAGGTCTTCAGCACGAGCGGGCGGTTCCTGCGCGCGTTCGGAGGCGAAGGGGACGGTCCGGGCGATCTGGGCCGCCCCATGCACATCGCCATCCGGGGCCGGAAACTCTACGTCGCCGAATATCTCAACGACCGGATCCAGCTCTTCTCCCTCCTCGGCGAGCCGCTGGGCATGGTCGGGTCGCACGGTTCCGACCCGGGGCAGTTCGACGCCCCGGCCGGTGTGGCCATCGACGCGGAGGGCCGACTGTACGTGGCGGATTTCTACAACCAGCGTGTTCAGCTGCTCGGGCCCGCCGGGGAGCCGATCCGGCAGTACGGCTCCACCGGCTTGAGGGGCTTGCGGGCGGGCGGCTTCAATTACCCCACGGATGCGGCTCTTCTTCCCTCCGGGAGCCTTGTCGTGGCGGATGCCTATAACGACCGGATCCAGGTTTTCGCTCCCGATGGGGCCTTCCGGCGCAAGTGGGGCGGCCCCCTGGCCGTGAACATCCCGGGCGGCTTTCACGGGTGGTTCAATGTCGCCACCGGGGTCGCCGTGGATCCCGCGGGAAGCATCTTCGTTGCCGACTTCTACAACCACCGCATCCAGAAGTTCACCCCTGAGGGTGAGTTCCTCGTCGCTCTCGGAGAGAAAGGCGCCGGCCCCGGACGCCTCGACCGGCCCACTGACCTGGCCGTGGACGACGAGGGTTTCCTCTATGTCGTGGATTTCGGGAACGACCGGATCCAGAAGTTTGCGCCGATCCGCTGAACAGCACTCGGCCCGTCGCCTGACCAGACCGCCCGGGTCCGGCCAGCGCGCGCCGCGCCACGCGGCCGCACCCGACACCGAGGCTTCTCGAGCCTTCGGCCTCGCCTCTGTTCCCTCGCCCCCCGGTCCGAGGTCTCAACAAAGGGCTTGCGAGCGGGTAGCAATGATAGTACCTTCGGGCTAACTCGCAGATGGAACGGGACTTACTGCTCAACCGGAGATACAGGATCGTACGCCCCCTAGGCGAGGGGGGTATCGGCGTGGTCCACCTGGCCCATGACACCTTCCGGGGGGAACGCGAGGTCGCGCTGAAGATCCTGCGCCCGGAGGCGGTCGACCCGGACTCGATCGAGCGGTTCCGGAACGAGTTCCGGTCGATGACCCGGCTGCGCCACCCGAACCTGGCCGAGGTCTGTGACTTCGGTGAGGACGAGAGGACCGGGAGACACTTCCTCACGCTCGAGTTCATCGAGGGGAAGCCGCTCGGGGCGTTTCGCTGGCCGGCCCTGCATGACCACTTCGACGAAGTGGTCGTCCAGTGTCTGCGGGCACTCGACTACATTCATTCCCGAGGGCTGCTCCACAACGACATCAAGCCGCAGAACATCCTGGTTCGCCCGCCCCTGCAGGTGAAGCTGGTCGACTTCGGGCTGGCCCGATCGCAGGCCGACCCTTCGCGCGCCGACCTGAGCGGGACGATCCACTACATCGCGCCCGAGCGGATCCGCGGCGAGCCTCCGGACCCACGCTCGGATATCTACTCACTCGGGGTCGTGCTGTACGAGTTGCTGACCGGCCGTCTCGCCTTTGAGGAGCAGGATGTCGGTCGCGTCGTCACCGCGATCCTCCATGGCCCCATCCCGCCGCCCCGGCAGTGGAACCCCGACGTCCCGTCGAGGCTCGATCGGTTCGTCACGACGCTTCTCGCGCGCGACCCCACGGGAAGACCGGCCTCGGCCGGTGAGGCGCTGGCGCTTCTCAATCGAGGCTCGGCGGCCCCACTGAGCCTCGACACCGCCGAGACGGTCGCCTCGTACGTCGGCAGCGGGCGCTTCATCGGCCGGCGGCGCGAGCTGCAGAGCCTCTGCGCGCTGGCCGCGGAGCACGCCGGGAGCCCGGGAGAGGACCGGCAGCCGCGCCTGGTTCTGATCGCCGGCGACAGCGGCATCGGCAAGAGCCGCCTGCTCAGGGAGGTCCGGTACCGGCTGCAGGCCTTGGGGATGCGGACCCTCTCCGGGCGTTGTCACGACGCCGGCGGGACCCTGTTTCAGCCCTTCGTCGAGATCCTCCGTCACCTGCCGCGCGGTCCCGGGGCGTGCGCCGAGATGACCGCGGCTCTTGATCAGATCCTCCCGGGAGGCGCGGCGGTCCGCGGGGAACTCGGCGCGGGCGCTGGCGAGCCGGGAGGCTCGGCCGGCAGGGAGCACCTCCTGGCCGGGCTCGCCGCGGCCCTCGACGCACTGGCTGCAGGAAAGCCCGGCTTCCTGTTCCTCGAGGACCTGCACTGGTGCGACCGTTCCGGTCTGGATCTCATTGAGTACCTGCTCGCCAGGCAGGATCGGGGCCCCTGGCTAATCCTCGGCAGCCTGAGGGGAGACGCAGGCCGCCGCCTGCGGTTCGAGGACGGCCCGGTTTCCGAGCACGTGCTCCGGATCCAGCTCGGGCCCCTCCGCCCGGAGGAGATCGGTGAGCTCGTGGCCTCCATGATGCCGTTCGACCGGCGGCCGGAGAGGCTGATCTCGTTCCTGCAGGAGCAGACGGGGGGGAACCCGCTCTACGTCGAGGAGATCGTCCGCGTCCTGGCCGAGAACCGGATCATCCGCCGGGAAGAGCGAGCCTGGGGCGCGGACGAGGCCTTGCTCGACGGCCTGGAGATCCCCTCGAGCCTGTCGAGCATTCTTGCGCGCAGGCTGGAAGGGCTGTCCGTCCCGGATAGGGAGCTCCTCGAGGCCCTGTCGATCTTCAACCGTCCCGCCTCCGCGGCGTTGCTGGCCGGAGCGCTCGAGCGGGCTCCCGAGGAGATCCGGTCCCGTCTGGAGGCCCTCGACCGGCTCGACCTGGTCGAGCTGGACACCGAGGGCGCGGCGCCTCCGCTCGCGGAAATCGCGCACGCCCGGATCCGCGAGGTGATCGCCGGCCGCCTGCAGGAGGAGCGCCGGCGGACCCTCCACCTCGCGGCCGGGAACGCCCTCGAGAGGGCGCATGCCGACGACATCGGCGCCGTGGTCGAGGAGATGGCGCATCATTCCCGGGCCGCGGGGGAGCGCGAGCGGGCCGTCGACCACAGCCTCCGCGCCGCCGGTCGCGCCGCCGCGCTCTTCTATCCCGACAGGCAGACGCGGTTTCTGACCTGGGCGCTCGAGTTGCTCCCCGAGGGCGACCCGCGCCGTCTGGACGCCCTGCGGGTCCTCGCGGACAACAGCGCCAACGCCCGCGCCGCGCCCGGCGACGCCCTCCGTTACGGTGGGATGCTCGCTCAGGAGGCCCGGAACGCGGGCGACATCCTGAACGAGGCGTTCGCCCTGCGCGCGCAGAGCTACGCGACCGCCATGCTCGGCGACATGAAGGCGGCGCTCGAGCTCGCCGCACGGGAGATCGAGTTGTCGCGCCGCGTGGGCGATCCCGCGGAGAACTGCCACTCGCTCAACCTCGTCGGAGCTCTCCGCGCCCGTTTGGGGGAATTCGATCGGGCCCTGGAGGCGTTCCGGGAGGTCCGCGTCCTCTCCGAGAAGATCGACCCGGGGAGAGCTCTCACGGCACTCAACAACGAGGCCAACTGTCATCTCGCCCTCGGCGATCCCTTCGCTGCGAGGGAGCTGCAGGAACGGGGCCTGGCCAGGGCGCGCGATCTGGGCCTCATGAACCAGTACTACCGCCTGCGCGGGAACCAAGCGGTTACCCTCTGCGCTGCCGGAGATCTGCCCGGCGCGATCCGGTCGCTCGAGGAGTCCCTGGAATGGGCGCGCGCGCACGGCAATCTGCAGCACCACGTTCACGAGCTGACGACGCTGGCCCAGTACTATGCACAGACAGGGCTCCTCGACCGTTCGGCGGGCTGCCTCGCGGAGCACCGGGCGTTTCGCATGAGCTCCTCCGACGTCCTCGAGCAGATCATGAACCTCGACCTCACCGGCGCCCTGTCGCGGGAGGTCGGCCGCATCGACGAGGCGCTGGAACGCCACCGCGAGGGATTGGATCTCGCCCGCAAGCACGGACAGCGCGTTCAGGAAGGATTCCTCCTGGCGGCCCTCGCCACCGACCGGCTCGAGGGCGGCGATGCTCCCGGGGCCGAGCTCGCGGGCCGGGATGCGCTGAGGATCGGCAGGGAGCTGTCGCACCCGCGCATCATGGCCCTGGCACATTGCGCTCTGGCGCTCGCCGCGGCCAGGCGCGGAGATCACGCCGCCGCCGCGGCGCGGATCCAGGAGATGGACCGCATCGAGACCGGACGGATCACCTACCTCGAGCAGTTGCGCGCCAGCCTCGTCCGGGGTCGCTGTGCCCTGCTCGCGGGACGGATCCCGGAGGCCGAGAGCGAGGCGCGCGCCGGAATCGCGGCGGCAGCCCCGGGCGGTTTCCGCGAGTATGAGTGGCGATTCCAGGCCCTCCTGGGGGAAGCCTTGCGGGCCGAGGGATTGCTAACGGAGGCCGCCGATGCCTATAATTCGGCTTACGCCGTCATCCGCGCCGTCTCCGCGGAAATCGAGGATCCTGTGATGCGTCAGGACTACGAGCAGGAGCCGACCCGGGCGGAAACCGCCCGCTGCGCCGATGCCGATGAGCCGTCGGCGACCTCAAGCCGCCCCGGTTCGCCCGCTATGCGCTTCGACGCCGCCGCGCCTCCCGAGCCGCCGGCCCCCCAGGCCGATGCGTTCGCGACCGGTCACGGCGCCCCCGCAACCCGTTCCAGCATCGTGCCGTCGCTGCGCCCATTCGAGACTGCGGCGGACATCCCGGTGAGGATGTTGGCCACTATGTACGAGATCAGCCAGATGGTCAGCTCGATCCTCGACTTGGAAGAGCTGCTCAACAAGGTAATGGACCTGGCGATCGAGATCGTCCGCGCCGAGCGCGGGCTGATCTTCCTTTACCGCAGCGACATCGACGAGATGCAGATGGTGGTGGCGCGCAACATCGAGAAGGAGACGATCCGGGACGCCACCGAGTACAGCCGGAACATCGTCAAGGAGGCCGGGCTGGGGCGGTCCATCCTGTCGCACGACGCCGTCACCGACGAGCGGTTCAGGGACTTCCGCAGCGTCGCCACCTACCGGATCCACTCGCTGCTGTGCGTCCCGCTGAAAGTGCGCAACCAGGTGGTCGGGACCGTCTACGTCGACACACGCAGGCCGGGTGTCGTCTTCTCGAGGGACGACCTGAAGTTCCTCGAGGCGTTCGCCCACCAAGCGGCCGTCGCCATCGAGAACGCGAGGCTCTACGACCAGGTCAGGCAGGAGAACCGTTACCTCAAGCAGGTCGTGCGGGAGCGTTACGGCTTCGAGAACATCATCGGAAGAAGCGCTCGCATGCGCGCCATTTTCAAGATGATCTCCCGCGTGGCCCCGAGTAGCCTGCCGGTGATGATCCGCGGCGAGAGCGGCACCGGCAAGGAACTGGTCGCCCGTGCCATCCACCTCAACAGCCCCCGCAAGGACAGGAGATTCTTCACCGAGAACTGCGCCGCCCTACCCGACACGCTTCTGGAGAGCGAGCTGTTCGGACACGTCAAGGGGGCCTTCACCGGAGCCGACTCATCCCGGAAGGGGCTGTTCGAGCTGTCAGACGGCGGCACCCTCTTCCTGGACGAGATCGGCGACATGAGCGTGGCCCTGCAGAGCAAGCTGCTGCGCGTCCTCCAGGACGGGGAGATCCGGCCGCTCGGCTCCGAGACCCCGCGCCACGTCGACGTGCGGATCCTCTCCGCCACCAACCGCGATCTCGAGCAGATGATCGCGAAGCGGACCTTCCGGGAAGACCTCTACTTCCGGCTGAACGTCATCACCCTGAGAATCCCGGCGCTGCGCGAGCGCCCCGAGGACATCCCGCTCCTCGTCGACCACTTCCTCTCGCGCGTCGCCGAGGAAAACAATGTCACCAAGCTGCGCGTCGACAGGGGCCTCATCGCGCTCCTGACCCGTTACCACTGGCCCGGCAATGTCCGCGAGCTGGAGAACCAGATCTACAAGCTTGCCTTGTTCGCGAATGGCCCCTCGCTCACGGCCGAGGACGCCAAGCAGGACGCCGAGTTCTACTCCAAGGTCATCTCCACCAGATCACCCGGGAGCGACAACGGAATCGCCCGTGATCCCATCGAAAGAGCCCTTGCCGAGGCCGGGGGCAACCGGGACAGAGCCGCGGAACTGCTCGGAATCAGCCGCGCCACCCTGTTCAGGAGGCTCAAGGAACTCGACATCGGGAAGAAGCGCCCCCGTGGCCCGCTCCGTCGGGATCCGCACCGCCGGCCATGAACCCCGAGAGATAGTCTCAGGCAGTCCAACAGTCGGACGTGTGAGACTGTACGGCGACACGCGCTGAGACTACAGTGAGACTGGATATAGATAAGTCATTGTGTGTGAATAGCTTGTAGTAATTGTCTCAGTAATAGAGCATTCCCTCAGTCCTAGCCGCGAACCGATCCCACGCTATCTGAACCAGATAGCGCCGCACCGCTGCTCAGCCGAGTCTCACCGAAGCTCTCCGCCGCACGGGAGGGTGATCCCGCCGGAACTCTCGAATCCATCGTGCAACCCGCTCCAGGCCAAGCACTTGCACGCACATCAGCAGCAGCGATCACGGATCTGGCATCGCGGTTGCTGTTCGGTCCACTCGAAACAACGAACCTTCTCAAGAAAGGGAGGACAACATGCGAAAGATGAACAAGGCGGTGGTGGCGGCGATCGTCGTGGCATCACTGGCTCTGACCTCGACGGCCCTCATGGCGGCCCCCACCCAGGGCGCCACCGCGGCCTCCGAGCGCGCGGCCAGCATGACCGTCTTCCAGCAGTTCACGCAGCTCCTCGCGGAACTGTTCGGTAACGACACCCCGGGGAATGCCCCGGCCGAGGCCCCCGGCAAGACCCAGATCCGCCAGCCCTCGAACAACGGCAACGCGAGCGAGGGTGCTATTTGGCCGGGAAGCTGCCGACTCGGTTGTCGTTTCTAACTCCAGAAACCCTGTCCAGCTGCTAGTTACTTGCCGACTTTGGGGCCCACCCAGGGCCCCAATTTCTTCATTCCCATTTGCCCCGCACACCATCCCTGGGCACCTCAAAGTCCGGTTCAGACGATTCGCCCACTCGACATCTAAGGAGTTCTTCTTCACTTGCTAGCCTTGACCTCTCGACCCGCAGACGCCACCTTACTCCGTTGTGAACGGATATCCCCTCGTGCCCCGATATCAAATCAACAGAACTTTGGGAACGGGTGCAACATCCGCCGTCTACTTGGCGACCGACCTGATAACGAACCGCCCTTGTGCCCTTAAGGTCTTCTCGACCAATCCCGGCTCCTCCTTACAATTCCTTGGCGAACTCGAACTCCTATTGGAGATGGGACATCCGAATATATCAACCCTCATTGATTTTGGCCGCGCCCTCTCGCCCGATTCTGGCTACCTTTCACTCGAATACGCTCCCGGCACCGACTTCGTCTCAGCCTCGAAGGAAGCTTCCCGACATCAGTTTTTCGCAATGATTGTCGGAGTTTGCAGGGCACTCGAATACCTTCGGCGGAAAGGAATATCCCACGGTGATCTCAAACCGCAGAATATCCTCGTCGAGCCCGTTGATAGATCGGGGTCCCACCTTCCAACAGCAAAACTCATAGATCTTGGATTTGCAAACAAGGATGTTCCCGTTCACGGTGCTTCATTACTCGGCACTGCCGAATACCTCGCACCCGAATTGATACGCGGCGAATGGCCCACAACCCACTCAGATCTCTATTCTCTCGGAATCATCCTTTACGAATGCCTCGCCGGGTTTACCCCGTTTCACTCAGCAACTACCGGAGAAGTTCTGGACCGACATCTACGTGATGCCCCTCCCGGAATTGAAACCAAGACGCTCAGCGAGATACATCCTCTCATTTATAGACTACTTGCTAAGAATCCAAGCGACCGCCCTGCGTCTCCCTCGGAAGTCATTCGAGTGATCAACTCAGTCTCAACCGTTGGGCAGTTCTGCGTTGAGACTCCGGATACGTGGAGTTGCGTATCCCGTCTGGCTCCCATGGTTGCCTCCAACACGCTCCTAGCCCGAGCCACTCGACTCCTTCGGGGAGCGGTGAAGAATTCTAGCAGTTCTAACTCCACGACAATCATGGTCAGAGGAGTGAGAGGATCTGGCAAATCACGATTGCTGAACGCCATTGCTCTTTCAGCGGTCAAATTGGGCTACAACGTTCTCCGATTCGCGACCGCGGAAGCACACGAACGGCCTGTAGCCCTCACTGAGGTCTTCGGCAGAATCCAATCAGCGCCGATCAGAAGACCCCTCTTGGTGGCCATCGACTCTTCCTCATGCAGCACACTGCAGGATCTCGAGCGCATCTCGCTGGTTATACCGAGGGGACTCAGCCATGTTCTCTGTACGACAGCAGCTCAGCATTCTCCAGTAGATGAATATCCCTCCAAAGAGGAGAGTTACCTGGGATCATCCCGGACCGAGAATGTCCTGCGTTTGAACCTCACACCTCTCAGTCAACGGGAGGTACAACAGTTCGTCTGTTCTGCTCTTGGGCTCACCAGTGTAGATGCCGACATCGGCCTTTATCTGCATTCCCAGTCGGGTGGCAATCCGTTCCTCGTTGCCGAGATGCTTTCCCACCTCCTCACGACGGGAGTGCTTGCCATAGGACCAGGAGGCCTAGAGAAGCGAGGATCGTTGGACAAGAAATACATAGCTGATAGCATCCAAGAAGCCTCAGTCCAAGTACTATCTCGACTTTCTTTACATCACCGACAGGTCCTTCACGCCTTGGCAGTCGCGGAACAGCCACTGACCGTTGCGGTAATGGCCGCAGTATCTCACCTGCTTCCTGACCATGTGAAGCAAGCATGTCATCACATGTCGACCGGTGGCATGCTCCGACCGGTAGGGTCTGATTCCTCAGATCAGTTTGTGATTTCAGCCAAGGTGCTGACACGAGTAATTAGGATGCAAATGGCCACCTCTGAACGCAAGAGATACCACGAGCGCTTCGCACGGTGGTACGTCACTCCTCTACACGGGGCCCAAGATCTCGAACGGGCTGCCCTTCACGCGATGAAAGCTGGAATGAGGAAGGAAGCTTTCGAACTGTGCTTCCGCCACGCTGAACAATCAGAGGCCCGTTTGGACCACAGTCGGGCGGCACGCTTCTATGGCCTCGCGCTCGATCAGGATCCCCAAGAACCGCTGGCCTGGGCGAGAACAGCGCTAGGCCTTGCGGGCGCGCTGCGACACATAGACCAACCACTGAAGGCTCTCCGTGCTGCAACCTTGGTCCTCCGAAAGCACCGCCTATCAGATGCGGTTCGTGCTCGTGCCCACCTAGAGGCATCACCCGCTGCTAGAATGCTCGGAAACTTCCCGCAAGCAGAGACACACGCTCGGCAAGCCCTCGTCATAGCTCGTCGCGACCACCTGTCACGAGAACGAATCGCAGCCCTTTACCAGGCCGGTGCTGCTCTCTGCTGGCAAGAGCGCATCGCTGAGGGGAGATCGTATCTCTTTGACGCCTTAGTCTCAGCCCGCTGGCTAGGGCACACGTCACTCGTATCTAGCATCCTGAACGAGATCGCTGCAGCGTGTTGGAAATCAGGGCACTTCAGGTTATCGCTCAGGTACGCGCAGCGAGGTTACGCGCTGTTACGACAAATGCAAGATGCGCATGGCGAAGCAGTGGCGCTAATGAACATTGGGATTCTCCAAGGCGATCTTGGACTGTACCGAAGCTCGCTTCGCTCTCATGAAAAAGTTCTCGCCCTTGTGGCCAGCCTCGGTCTGAAAAAGTTCGCTTCTCGCCTCAACAACAATCTAGGGGAGACATACCGTTGCACTGGTGTCCTGCAAGCTGCGTTGAATAAGTACTCGACGTCGCTGGAACTCCTTGCCGAAGAGCGTAGCAGCTTGACCTCCTTCATATCGCGCTATAACAGATCCTTAATCCTAGTCGCTGCCGGGTACTATTCGGATGCGCTGAACGGACTGCGACACGCCCTTTCTGGAGCGAAGTCTATAGGTTCACTTCAGCTTCGCTCTCTAGCACTTAGCGTCTGGACCCTCTTCCTTCTGGCGTTAGGACGTTTTGCCACCGCCCATCGGGTCGCGGCGCACGCGTGCCGGTTGGTCGAAGGGGCTCATCTTTGGCAGGTCATGCTCGAGTTCAAGTCGCATATGGCTGTGTCGCTCTGGAAGAGTGGCAGAGTCGACTTGGCTCAGTCCCTCTTGAGAGACGCAATGGAGCGCTACGAGAAGCGCTCACCGTTCGACGCGAGGCTCAGAGCCAGACTGCTCAGTGCTAGCTTCGAGTTCGAGCTGAACGGCCCGAAGGGTTCCGTCGAGCGAAGTGTCGATTCCCTCCTGGCAACAGCGCGCAGGAAGAAGATGCTGTGGCACCTCTGTTTCGCGGCAATGTTGAAGGCGGATCTGCTGCTGAAGTCCAATCGCCTCGAGGAGGCGGAAGGCCTTGTCCTCGAGGCCTGTAGGGTGAGCCGCGCTGCAGCGGACAGACCATCCTACTGGCGCGCGACCTTCCTGCTCGGACGGGTCTACGAGAGAATGTTGCGCTACGAATCAGCCCTCCGTTGCTATCGCATCTCCGCCCTGACTCTCGAGGAACTAACGATGGACATCCAGGAGGAACGGTACAGGCAGTCGTTTCTCGAGCAGGGAGAAGTGAGGGAAGTGATGGATCGACACGCACGGTTAAAGGGGGAGGTGGGCAGGCAAGCCCGTCGCTCTCTAGCGATCGTCAACCGGAGTGACATGGCGTCCCGCAGGATGCTCGCCGCCTTGAGCAGCATTGGGCGAAAGCTCAGCTCCATCCTGAATCTTGACGAACTGCTCGCGAGTCTCCTCGATTCGGCAATAGAAAACGTGAGGGCCGAACGTGGAATCGTTTTCCTGCGCGATGAGGCCACCGGAGAGATGCGTGCAGAGTGCGCCAGGGGGATGGATCAGCAGAGCTTGCGCGAGGTCTCGTCCTTCAGTCGGTCGGTGGTCAACCAAGTGGCGAGTGGTTCGACGGTTCTGACCGTTGATGTCGGCAAGGATCCCATGTTCTCCGCATCCAGCAGCATGGTGCTGCACGAGATCAAGTCTGTTCTCTGCGTGCCGATGCGTGCGCAGGGACGTGTCACCGGTGTGATCTACCTGGACACGCGCCGCGCTGCTCAGCTGTTCACCGATAAGGAAAGAGCGTTCGTCGAATCGTTCGCCAGCCAGGCAGCGATTGCCATCGAGAACGCCCGACTGTTTGGCCGGATGACCGCCGAGAACGCCCGGCTGCGGCGCGAGATCGAGGGCCGCTCCAGCTTCGGGAACCTGGTCGGAACGAGCTCCGCTATGAGACGACTCGGGGGGACTATCAGCAGCGCTGTGGACAGTAACTGCAATGTGCTCATTCTCGGGGAAAGCGGCACGGGCAAGGAATTGGTCGCAAGGGCCATTCACTACGGCGGTCCGCGTCGGGAAAAGGAGTTCGTCGCGATCGATTGCGGCACGCTCCCAGAGAACCTTCTGGAGGCCGAGCTCTTTGGGTACTGTCGCGGAGCTTTTACGGGGGCCGACCGAGATCGTCCCGGGCTGATCGAGGCGGCACAGGGCGGGACGCTGTTTCTGGACGAGGTCACCAGCACGAGCGCGGGGTTCCAAGCCCGGTTGCTCAGGGTTATCCAGGAGAGAGAGGTGCGCCGTGTCGGAGAGCGCACTCCTCGTCAGGTGGACATACGAGTGATCGCGGCATCGAACGCCGACATCGTGTCCCTCATGTGCAGGGGACAGTTCCGCCGCGACCTGTTCTATCGCCTCAACGTACTGCCGATCGAGGTCCCTCCTCTGCGTGAGAGGCGAGAGGACATTCCACTCCTAGTCCACCACTTTCTGAAAAAACACTCACCCGGCGGGCACACCAAGATGAGGCTGGCACCCGGGTTCCTGGACAGTCTTTCCGAGTACGACTGGCCCGGCAATGTTCGCGAGCTTGAGAACGCCATCGAGCATGCCTTGGCTCTCTGTCCAGGCAATCTGCTGACGGTGGAACACCTCCCGGAGAGTCTGTCCCAGCGACGAGTCGCGATGGAGCTTCCCGCGGGCGAGAAAGCGCGCAAGTCCGGCGAGCAGCTGATGATCGAGGATGCGCTGCAGCGATGTGGCGGTGACAAGGCGAAGGCCGCCCGGTATATCGGATGGAACCGCCAAAAGCTATATCGCCGGATGAAGATGTTGGGTATCCGCTCCGACTATGGAAAGGCCGCGTGATATTGTGTGACACTTGAGGTGTTCGCTGCTCAGATTGTGACAGAAGGGAACCGATCCAAAATCTGTTACCCTCTGATGCATCGGACCGCGAAGCGTCTATCTCCATCCGCCCCAATGCCTTCCGAGGTCCGGCACACACGAAGCCATACGAGACGGCGCCTGGTATCACGCTTGCTCCCCTAGGCGACTCCCAGCCGGTTTCATCGAGAATCCAGCCCCGGCGGGAAGGAGAGACCCGGGCATGGCAATACCATCCTCCAAACAGCTCGACCTTGCCGCCTTGCTCACCGACCTGAAACGGATCGGCGGGCAGGCGCGCACCCTCGCCGAGCGGCAGACGGTGACCGAGTCGTTCATGGACATGGACGACTTGCTGATGCTGGAAGAGGCGACCAAGCGGATCATCGTGGCCCTGAGCAAGAAGGTGATGTATGGCCTACCGTTTGGAACCGATGTCCGTATTGCCGCTGTCGAGGCCACCCATCACCAGGCGCTTGCTGGCGGGCCCACAGCTGGGCAAACGGTCCCTGCACAGGCGTCGCGCACTTACCCGGAGACGAACCCGGATCGGGCGACGTCGCGATCACAACGCGGACGGCCGCGACCGCACGGGATCGTTGGTTCAACCGAGGGCGTGCGTCGAGTCCACCAACTGATCGAGAAGGCATCCGCGTGCTCGCTCCCGGTGCTGATACAGGGCGAAAGCGGTACCGGAAAGGAGCTGGTGGCTCGAGCCATTCACGAACGCTCGGATCGGCGCAATCGGCGCTTCTGCTGTGAGAACTGCTCGGCCTTGTCCGAGAGCCTGCTCGAATCGGAGCTCTTCGGCCACGTGCGCGGCTCCTTCACAGGCGCCGATCGCGATCGCAAGGGGATCCTCGAGCTGGCCGACGGGGGCACTCTCTTCCTCGACGAGATCGGCGACATGAGCCTGCGTATGCAGAGCAAGCTGCTGCGTGCGCTCCAGGAGCACGAGTTTCGGCCGGTGGGCGGCCGAGAGACGATTCGAATAGACGTGCGAATCATCTCGGCCACCAACCGGCGACTGGCCCAGCTGATGAGAGAGGGTGCCTTCCGCGAGGATCTCTTCTATCGCATCAACGTTATCGCCATCAATCTCCCCCGACTTCAGGCGCGAAAGGAAGACATCCCCCAGCTCACTGATCACTTCCTCGACCGAATAGCCGAGGACACCGGTCTTCCCAGAAAGGTGCTCTCCACCGGAGCGCTTGAGCTCCTCTCCGGGTACCACTGGCCTGGGAACATCCGGGAGCTCGAGAACGTCATTCAGCGCGCCGTAGCGCTGAGTGACAGCCTGCGCATCGAGGCATCGGACCTTCCCGACCGGATCCGTCATGTAATGATCACGGAAGAATCCCCTCAGTACACCTCCGCCGGGAAAGGCGGCGAACAGCTGATGATCGAGAAGGCGCTGCACAACTTCGACGGGGACAAGACTCGCGCGGCGCGGTTCATCGGCTGGAGCCGGCCCAAACTCTACCGACGCATGCGCGTCTACGGCATCCCGATCGATTTCGGGCGCGCCCGACGAAACGCATAGGATGCTGCCGAGCTCCCCGGCCACGAGACGGCCTGGCGGGCGGTCCTGACCTGAGTGGCCGTCCGGGCTCGACCGAGAGTCGAGCTTGCAGCCTCGCGCGCCGCGACTGGATCCGTGCTGATCGAATCCCGCGCCAGGGCCCGACCGTTCTCTCCGTCAGCGAAGCTCCCGCATCGGATCCGGCGCACCTCGCCGAAGCGGGCGGGACGGCGCTCTTCACCACCCACGGAGGGCGTCAACGACAGCAAGTCGTGATCTGCCGAGGGGATGGAGAACGGCCGTGACCGACGGGATCGGTCCCGTAGGATCGGCGGGCTCCTCATGCGAAGCAGCTCAACGACCCGGGAGGCGCTCCGATCTTCCCCGCCCACGACCGGCAGCCGCAGCCTCCTGGAGGCGTCCTCCACCTCCTCGCTTGCGACGAGAACACGTTCCCGAGAGGTGTCCTTTCGCCGGACACCGAGAGCGCCGGCGACTCGAGGACTGCGGTGGAGCGCAGCGCAGCCTCGCTCACAAGGCCAGTTCCCGCAGCAGGTCGGCGAGTCGTTCGACCGCGCCGCTGGTGGAGGGCAGCCGGACGATCCTCCCGCGGCCCGAGACTTCCAGCACCAATCGCGCGCCGGACCTCACACCGGACCAGCTCTCCGGGTCCGCGGCCCGCAACGCCCGCTGGACCGAGTCCATCTGAGACGCGGTCAGAGCACGTGCCAGCCGGCGTCTCCGTCCGTCGATTACCCAAAGCTCGCCGTCCGATTCCACGACGATCCTCTTGCGGTCGGACATGACGAGCGTCAAGCGAGTGAACTCGACGGTGTCGCGCTCCGACTTCGCCGCGACGTCCCCGGCCCGCTCGTCTAACCGAGGCGCTGGCGACGGCTCCACGAGGAAAGGCTGGGAAAGCGCGAGAGCTCTCGACACCGAACGACTCGACCGGGGCGCCGTCGCGTAGCCGAGCGATCGCGCGACCACGCCGTGACCGAACACCCCTTCGTACGACACGTCTTGGGGCATCTCGACCGGAACGACGACCGGCCGCGACGTGCCGCCGGTGTTCGAGACCAGGCTGTCGACCGCCACCAGTGAAGTCCAGGGGGTCATCAAGCGGTGCCCGAGAGCGAGGCCGACGATCGACTCCTTCACGTCCTCCCTGCCCTCCCCGGCGAGCTCACGGCTCAGCCGGTGGATCCGGGCGCGCGCCCAGAGGCGCCCGAGGGCCTCGTTGTCCGTCGCCAGTTCCCGCAGGATCACGACGCGGCGCAGTGTCCGCGTGACGCCCCCGCGGCGCCCCTCCACCAGCACGAGGCCGGTCCCCGGCCTGCGGTAGCGGCCGTGGATCACCAGGGGCTGGCCCGCGAAGAGATCGGGGACCGAAGCGGGCTCGAGGTCCTCGACCTCCAGATCCTCCCAGCTGATGCGGATATCGGTGAAGATCGGGGTCTCGATCCGTTTGACGAATCGGGCGACCATTTCTTCCGGGGTCTCCCGCGGTCCGAGGAAGGCCGAAGCGCCCCTCCCCTCCTCGGCGAGACCCTCCAGGAGGTAGCGGTTGACGGAGGAGCCGATGCCGAAGGAGAACAATCTCGAGGCGCCCAACAGCCTGCGCACCTCGGCCAGGATCTCCTGCTCGTTACCGATGAACCCGTCGGTCAGGAAGGCGACGATCCGCAGCCTTTCGGGATCCGCCGGCCCCTCCAGCGCGGCCCGGATGCCGGAGATCATGTGGGTCCCTCCCTGACCCTGGAGAGAGTCGAGATAGGCGACGGCCCTTCGGACGTTCTCGGGGGTCGGGGCCAGCGGACGCGGCCCGAGGCCGGATGCCCGCTCCGAGAAGCGGACGATCCGAAAGGTGTCCCGCGGCCTCAGCGCCTGAAGCGCCTGCTTCACCACCTCCCTGGCGGCCGCGATCGGCACTCCCCTCATCGAGCCGGAGCAGTCGATGACGAACACCAGTTCGCGCGGGACAGCCAGATCATCCGGCGCGGGCACCGCATCGGGCGCTGGTGGCTGCAGGATCAGCGTGAAGACGCCTTTGTCTTCCTCAGCTTCCGGATCGCGCCAGGAGAGAAGGCCCACCTCGGGCGCCTCGCCGCCCACGCGCCAGCGCATGCGGAAGTCGCGGTCCAACGCAGCCGCCCGGTGCGCGGCGAGGACGATGCGGGCGCGCGTAGCCCCCTCACGCTCGATCGACACCTGATGGGACGGCGATCGGAGGTCGTGAAGAGGCACGCCCGCGTCCAGGTGGAGCGCCAGATCGAGCCGCTGTCCGGTGCCTTGTCCGGGAGCGACCACCGGAGGATCGACGAGGCCCGGATCTCCCTGATCGGGCGGCACGAACCGCGGCCCCACGACGGTAGGAAACACATACTCGCAGGCGCCGTCCTCGCAGCGGATCTCCTGGTCGAAGGCCAGGATGACCTCGATCCCGGCGCCGGGCAGGATGTTCGCGACTCTCTGCGCGAAGACGTTCGGGCGTTCCTGGTCCAGCAGGCCGGCCACCCGCCCCTCCTCGCGCGCCCGCTCGTAGATCTCCCGGGCCTCCTCGCGCCGCAGCATCTCGCTCCGGATCACCCGTTCGCCGATCCGCAGGGTCATATCGGTGACCGCCGCGCTCTCGGGGAGCGGGAAGATGTAGAGACCGTCGACGGTCTCCGTGTTGGGGTTCTCCCACTTCTGAGTCACTTCCACGTGAGCGATCGGTCCGGTCACGACCGCCCGCACATCCGTCCGCCGCAACAGAAACACAGAGGGGCGTCCCGTGGCAGGCGGCGGCTCGACGGACGGAGCGCTCGTGGCGGGCGCGGCCGGCACCGCGCCGGCCAGAGCCAGGGTGACGAATGAGATCACCGCGATCCGGAAACGTGCTTCCTGAGGCATGGCTTGTCCTCCGCGGGTCCAGTGCGGGACGATGGCGAAGCCCTTTCGGGCTCCGCGAGGCCCTTAGACGACTGGGGTTGGAAAAGGTTCCCCGGACGCGACCGACCCGGGTCGGGCCCCTCCCGCCAAGGGAGCATCCCCGGCCCCCGTGCCCGGGAGTGCCGCAGCGTCCGGGAGTCGAGCGACCGCAGCCCGGGAGGGACTGCTTCCCCCCCGTGCCCGGGAGGAACGGTCGGGGGGGCATCCGCTTGACTTCACGGGAAGCGGTCGCTTACCATCAACGGGGTTCGTGGCGAGCCTGATAGGGGAGCCGGGCGGCGCGGGCCTCGCGATTCGGAACCGGGCGGCGGCGTGCCGGTGCCGCTTCCCTCGGGCACCTCAACATCCTGATTCGATCGTCGCCGTCGGATGCCAGCCCGGTCGCCGCGCCGGGCAGGGCCTCTCGCTCCAGCGCGAGCATCGAGGCGAGCGATTCACTCCCGCATCGCCCTTGACCGGGCCATCGATCGCGATCGCCTGAAGGCCTGGATCCTGGCCGAGCCCGATAGCCTGGAACAGGGCTTCCGCGTCCTCGAGATGAACCTGGGCGCCGGCCCGGCGGGCAGCATCGACATCCTCGGGGCGGACTCAGAGGGGTCGCTCGTCCTCGCCATCCTGGCGGGGGACGACATCGATCGGTCGCTCCTGAGCCTCCTCGATCAGTACGGCTGGATCCGCGAACAGCGCTCGCTGCTGGAACGGCTGTACGTCTCGAAGGGTGTGAGGGAGGGTCGCCCGATTCGCACCCTCCTGCTCGCGCCCGGTTTCACGCACGCTTTCCTGAAGCGGCTCTCCCTGCTCTCCATCGGCATCGAGCCCTGCGTCGCGCGCCCCATCAGGGCGCGGGACGAGACCGTCCTGGCGATCGAGCCGGCGCGGACGATCTTCGGGCTCGAGCGTGGCCCGGGGCCGGAGGCCGGCGCCCGCCCGGAGGGGCCCGCCCCCCGGGGGTCGGTCACGGACTGGGCGCTCGAGCCGGCACCGGCCCGGACGCGAGACCAACCGGCCGCGGGAGAGGACCCGGCGCTCGACGACCTGCTCGACGACCTGAGGCCGCCTCCGTCCCGCGACGGCGCGGGAACGCGACCCGCGCCGCTCGACCGACGGCCCGGCTCCGCTCCCCCGACGCGGCCGGCCGCGATCGGCCCCGACGCGCTCGAGCCCCTCAGCGCCGAGGAACTCGAGGAGTTCGACCGCTTTGACCGGGAGCGGCGCGGGCGGAGTCCGGAAACATGACGGGGGAGCCGGTGCCATCGGCGTCCGGGCTCCTTCGGCGGAGTCGCGGGTGAAGCGACGGCGCCTGGGCCGGGGCCTCACGGATCTGCCGGCCGCCCCCGGAGGAGCGGACCTCGCCCCCACCTTCGCCGACTACCTCGCGAGCCTGCGTCCGGACGCGGGCGCACCGCGGGCGGCGGGGTCACGGTGCGGCCCGCCCCCCGGCTCCGGCCCGAAGATCGTCTGCATCACCAGCGGCAAGGGCGGCACGGGGAAGTCCGTCCTGACGAGCAACCTGGCCGTGCATCTCGCCGCCGCCGGGATTCGGGTGATGGCGGTGGACGCCGACATGGGGCTGGCGAACCTCCACCTGCTCATGGGAATGCGGCCATCGCGGACGGTGTTGGAGGTGATCCAGCGGGGAGCCTCGCTCGACGACATCGCCGAATTCGGTCCGATGGGTCTGCGGCTGGCGGCCGGGGGGTCGGGACGTCCGGAGATGGCCGATCTCCACCCGGCCCGGCTTCACCGTCTGGTGGCCGCGATGGAGGGCCTCGGGAGACGCGCCGAGCTGGTGCTCGTCGACACCGGAGCGGGAATCGGACGGTCGACGACCTCGTTCCTGTACTCGTTGCGGGAGATCCTCGTTGTCACTACTCCGGATCTGACCGCGATGACCGACGCGTACGCGGTGATCAAGCACGTGGCGCACAACAACGCGGCGGCGCGGCTGTCGCTGGTGGTCAACCGCGTCCCGAGCGCCCGGGACGGCCTGGAGGTCTCCAGCAGGATCGAGGCGATCTGCCGCCGGTTCCTCGGGCGGTCCATCCGGTACCTCGGACACATACTCGACGACCCGCGCGTGTCCACATCGGTCGCGGCCCGCATCCCGA
The DNA here is from genome assembly GCA_046758905.1 of Acidobacteriota bacterium. GTDB lineage: Bacteria > Acidobacteriota > Polarisedimenticolia > Gp22-AA2 > Gp22-AA2 > JBHIBC01. Next base: position 30,501 of record JBHIBC010000003.1, read on the forward strand.
TCCTCCTGAACCAGCCGGCCTCTCCGGCCGCCGCGTGCCTGCGGGGGATCGGCCGCTCGCTCCTCCTGGAGGTCGGGCCGCACCGAGACCCGTCGTCCGCACAGGCTCACTGAGGAAGGGGAGATGCCGATGCGGACCATCGCCATCGCCAATCAGAAAGGCGGCAGCGGCAAGACGACCACGGCGATCAACCTGGCGGCCTGCCTGGCGAGGCGCGGCCGGCGCACCCTGATTGTCGATCTCGACCCGCAGGCGCACGCCTCGCTGGGCCTGAGCCGCGGCCAGCCGTGCCTGGAGGGCGCCACCGTCTACGACGCTCTCACCAACGGGGGGACCCTGGCCGAGGTCGTGCATCCCGTCACGGAAGACCTCGATCTGGCCCCCTCCAACCCGCGGCTGGTCCTCGCGGAGCAGCGACTGGGCCTCCTGCCGCACGGCGAGGAGACCCTGCTGCGCGCCCTGAGCGGGATCGAGGGGCGGTATGCCTTCGTTCTGGTCGATTGCCCGCCCACAGGCGGGCTGTTGACCGCCAACGGCGTGCGCGCCGCGGACGAGACCATCATCACGATCGATGCCGGCTTTTTCGCCCTGTACGGCGTCCGCCAGCTGCTCGAGTTCATCCGTGGCGTGGCCGCCGGCGGCGGTCCGGTCCGGGTCCGGGCCCTCGCGACCATGTACGACGGCCGCACCTCCTTCGCGCGCGAGATCCTCAAGGACCTGATGGGATACTTCGGCGAGTCGCTGTTCCGCACCGTCATTCATGCCAACGTCAAGATCAAGGAAGCGTCGAGCTACGGGCTGCCGATCATCGACTACGACCCGCGTGCCCGCGGCTGCAGGGACTACATGGCCCTGGCGGAGGAGGTGATGTCCGAGTGCTGAACGCGTTGCTAATCCAGCTGTTCGGGCGGGACGTGACCGACCGGATCGTGGAGGCGGGGTTCTCGACTACCGAGGCGATCGCGTCGTCCGGGGCCGGGGCGATCGCCCACAGGGCCGGCATCCCGCTGCCGCTGGCGAGACGTATCGTCGCGGTCGCGGCCGAGACGGGGCCGGCGCCCGGGGTCCGCTCGCCGGCCGGCGGACGGGGACCGGCGGCCGAGTTGCTCGAGGAGCCATCGCCCGGCGCGGGACCGGCGGCGGCGGAGCGGCCGACCACGACCGCGCGGCGGCAGGCTCCCGCGCCGCGCGCACGCCAGGAGCCGGAGCCTTCCACCCGGGCGGAGCGCCACGTTCGCCGCCCTTTCCGCCGGCCGCACAGCGCGCTCGCGGCGGCGAGCGATGCCCCGTCCGGAGGGCGCTCGGCGGTGGAGCCCGGCAAGGGACCGGAAGGGAGCGATGCGCCGGAACGGGGTCGCCCGTTCGTCGACGACGCCCGCCTCGTCTCCTGGATGGGGCTCGCGTCCCGGGCGGGGAAAGGCCCCGGCATGCCGATCTCCGTGTCCGAGGAGATCCTGAAGACCGAGCCGCAGGGCTCGAGGGAGTCGACCGCTGCACCGAGGAGACCGCCCCCCGACTCGATCGCGAAGCCGGCGACGGCCGCGCCGCGGCCTCGCTCGGATGACGCTCCCGGCGGTCGTCGCGCCCTGGTGCCGGGCTCGTTCTGGAGCTTCGGCGCATCGCCGGGCGCGCCGAAGAAGCCGGCCGCCCGGCCTCCGGGTGATCCTACCCGGGAGACGAAACGGAACGGGCCCGGGGCCCAGAGCACCGCCTGTGCTCCGCCGGGGACCTCGGGCAGAAGGAGCGACGATGGGCACTGAAGGGAGCCGACGGCCACGACGGGGCCGGGTGCGGGGCGCGAGTCCTCCGGCCGAGAGACGGCGGATCCCGCTGCCTCCCCTGCCGGCTTCGGGGCCGCCCGGGACGGGCGGGGGCTCTCCGGGCCGGCTCACCCGCGGGCCGGAGCGAAAGGCCGATCCCTCCCCCGGCCTCGACGATGCCGAGACCGAGATGCTGCTCGCGCCCGCTGCCCCGAAGCCCGTGGGGAGGCCCGCCCCGTCCCCCCCCGACGTGGATCCCGGCGGGCGCCGGCGCGGCGAGCAGTCGGGCGTCGGTCGCCGCAGCGGCCTGCCCGGGGCGAGCGTCATCAACGACCTGGTCGAGGAGATCGAGAAGGACCAGGAGGCGGAGACGGTCCAGCACGGCCCGGGGGGCGGCCCACCGCCCCCCGCATACGCATGGACGGTGGCCTGCTCCTTCGTCCCCGGTGACGACCAGGATCCCGAATCAGAGCCGGAGCCGCACGACGCTTCAAGGAGGTGATCGCGTGTCGCGATTCAAGCTGGATGACTTTCCCCTTCTGGAGGTCTCGCCGACCTCGGCGTCGGCCCTGAGGACGAAGCTGGGAGAGATGCTGATCAGCTCCACTTCGGCGAGGGTGCGAGTCGAATCGATCGACGAGCAGAGCGGCGAGTACCGGATCGTGCTCCATGGCACCCTCGACATGGAGAAGACGCCGTTCGACACCGTCTGAACGCCGCGCGCGAGGGCGAAGGCAGCGCGGAGGGATCTGCATCCTAGAGGAGGCTTACGACATGGCGCGTTTCGGGCTCAAGGACCTGCCGGGCCTGGAGTCAACTCCCACCTCGCCCGGGACTCTGCGGGCCAAGATCGGCGAGCTTTTGGTCCACTCGGTCAACGCCGCCGCGCGGGTGGAGATGGTCGACGAGCAGACGGGAGAGTACAGGGTCGTGCTGCAGGGGATCCTCGACAGAGAGGATCTCAGGTTCGAGCGCTGAGGCGAACGGCCGAGGAGGCTCTCCGGTGTCGGATGAGCTGCGCCGCAGGTTCCAGGACAAGATCCAGGGACGACCGCCGGCCGCGAGACGGCCCCCGCCGGCCCCGGCCGGCGAGATCGCTCCGGCCGACTCCCTCCTGATCGCCGGCCTCGAGCACGGCGCGCTTTCGGCCGCCCTTCCCGTTCACCCGGACTTCCGGCACGGACGCACGCGCGTCCGCATGACCATCGATCTCGGGAGCGGCCTGCGCGAGGCGGGCTGCTCCCTCGACCACGGGAAGCGCCGGTGGCTGCTCGCCCTCTGCCCGCACCTGCTCGAGCACGAGTGCGGCGCCGGCGACGGACTCGACTCCCTCCTCGGGGACCGCCGGCGGCGCGATCCGGCGGATGGTATCGCGCGGGAGACAGCGGCGCGCGGACAGCCCGGCGGCATGGAGGTGATCCATCTGATCGGACATGTGGCGCTGGAGCTGCTGGCCGCCGCCAGCGGCGCGCGCCACTGCAACGCCGCCGCCTGCGCCTACCGGGAGCGTCCCGACCGGTTCGATCTGTACCTGGAGTGCACCGACCCGCTCCTGGGGCGCGCCGTTGCGGTGCTCGCGGCGGCCAGCGTCCGGGACATCGTGGCGGGCCGGGATCGGCTGCAGGTCCACCGCTGCTGCCGTGACCTCCTCGCCGCTCTCCAGCTCACGGACCGGTCGGCGCTCGTCCCGGAGGACGTCGCCGATTCCCTCGGCTGGACGATCGAGGCCGCCCGGGAAGGCCTGGAGGCGCTCGTCCGCCTCGGTTTCCTCGAGGCGGTGCGCGCACCGTTCACCTTCAGCTCGCCCGGAGGCGTCCTCTACCGGCGGCCGCGAGGAGGCGGGCCCTGGTCGATCGCTCCGCCGGGGCGCGCCCTCAGCCCTGCCGACCGCTCGCCGGCGCCTCGTGCGCGGCCAGACGAACCCTCTCCGTCAGATCGAGGTAGGTCCTGAGCGCGCTGCCGCTCTCGCGGAAGGACGTCCTGAACAGGCGCCGGACGTCGCTGCGGGGAAGGATCCCGGCGCGGTAGCTATCGTACATCTGCTGGCCGAGGAAATATCCCAGCTCGTGGATGAGGATGTTGGCCCGCCTCGGCTCCGATCGGATGCCGTCGAGGATCGCGGGCGGGACCTCGTCGTACTCGGCATAGTCCTTCTCGAACTTCTTGTGCAGCAGGACGAAGTCGATGATCGCGTTGAACTCCTCGTAAGTGTAGGGGGTGTTCGCCTCGATCGTCTCCCGGTCCTTGCGGTAGTACTGGTAGAACTCGGTCTCGAAGAAGTGGTTCCGGCCCGGCTCGATCAGCTTGGACCCGAAGAACCCCAGGGCCTCCTCGATCACGCCCCCGTAGAACAGGTCGTGCTGCGCCATCTCCCGCGGCGACGCCTCCTGGATCTCACGCTTGAGCGCCTGGTTCACGAAATGCGCCGCTTCCTCGCCCGCGTGCACCATGTCGAACCGGCCGACGACGATGGCGTTGAGGCGCGGGATGTAGCACGACCCGTTGCGGCCGACGTGCGCCAGGACCTCCTCTCTCTCCTCGGGGTCGAACCGCTGGGCGCGCAGCAGGCGCCTCAGCTCGTCCACCTCCATCCCGGAGAACACCTCGGGATAGACGTCGACCAGGAACTCCCGGCAGCGCCGCTCCCGCCTCACGCAGTGGCTGTACTTGTCGACCCCCAGGAAACGCAGAATGGTGTCGATCATGTTGTAGACGGTGGAGGTGAGATCGACGCGTCCCTCGTCCTCCGACTCCCCCTCCCACACCCCTAGGATGTGGCGGTAGGCCTCGTACTTGGCGATCGGGCTGACGTTGAAGTGGCAGAACCGGTCGGGCCCCAGGCGGACGACGTCCACCTGGGTCAGGCCTCGCTCGAACAGCTTCCAGTAGATCTCCTCCAGGTTCTGGAGGATCAGGACGCGGCGCTTCTGGAACCCTTTCTTCTTGAGGTTCGCGGTCACCCTGGCCGGGAGGTGACCGGCCGCGAGATGTGACTCCCCGATCAGCACAACGATCTTGCCGCGCGGGTGGCGCTCGACGACGTCGGCGATGCGCGCCGCGGCGTAGACATCCCGCTTGCGGATGAACTTGAGGCCGGAGCGCGGCATGCAGTCGATGCCGAACACGGGCACGCCGCGCGCGCGCGCCGCCTCGAACAGCCTGCGGAACGACTTCCAGTCGTACCCCCAGTCGAGGTCGTAGCGGATCGCCTTGAGGAACTCCTCTTCCGCGATCTCGCCCTTCATGTAGCGGTCGAGGGTGCGCTGGTTGCGCCCGTAGACCATCTCCAGGCAGAGGACGACCTCGCGCGAGCGCGACGCGATGTCGCGCAGCAACCAGGTGGCGAAACCCTGGGACTGCGGCAGCGCGTGATAGTCCCCGATGAAGACGATGTCGGCCTTGTAGCAGGCGATGGTCAGGTCGTCGAGCGACGACAGACCCTCGTAGTCGTCGAACTCGTCGTGGAACTCGCGGATGTAAGTCTTGCGGCTGTTGCGGTCGAAGCCGAGGATCTCCTTCTTGAGGCGGGCCACGGTCGCCCTCTGGAAGGCGACCTCCTCCCGGATTCCTGGGGCCGGCGCGGGAGGCGGGGAGATCTCCATAGGGGCGCGTGTCGGGCGCGAGCTCCCGCGTCCACGGGTGCGCGGGTTCGGCGGAGCCCCGCCGGATCCCGGTTCGGTTCTCCTCGACTACTGGGTCTTGTCTTTCTTCTCGTCCTGCGCCTCGCCTTGGAGGGACTCCTTGAAATTGCGGATCCCGGCGCCGAGACCGCGGGCGAGCTCGGGGATCTTCCTGCCGCCGAAGATCAGCAGGAGGATCACGAAGACGAGTATCAGTTCGGACAGGCCAATGTTCGGCATGGAAAGCTCACCTCGCTTCAATACTAGATCCGGCCCGGCGTGGCTGTCAAATCGCGCCGAGCCCGGCCGGGAAGGATCTCACCCCATACGCGAGGGGACCTCCGGGGGAGGGAGGATGACCCGCCGGTTCCCCTCCCGGCGCGTCACGCGGGTCTGGTCGAAGTGCTCTAGCAGCGGGATCGCGTTCTTGCGGGTGGTTCCGCTGAGGTCCTTGAACTCCGAGATCTCCAGGACCGGGCTGCGGGCGCGGAGTTCCCAGAGCCGGCGTTTCAGGTCCTCGATGGCCCGCGCGTGGAAGACCTTGCCGTCGGGGATCCGCACCAGGCGCCCCCGGTTCAGGAGCAGCCGGAACAGCCTCTCCACCTGGCGCCGGTCCGCACGCAGCGCGGCGACGACGGTCTCGAGGTCGGGAGGGTTGGTGCCCGCCGTCTCGAACCGGGCCTCGATCCGCTCCATCAGGACCGACTCCGGCTCCGACAGGGCGACCCGGTGGCGCGCCAGGGCCACCAGGTCCCTCTCCAGCCGGACCTCCCCCTTCCGGGCCAGGTCCGCCAGCAGGCAGCGGAATACGTCGGGGTGGGCGGAGGCGAAGACCCGGCTGCGGAGCTCCTCCCTCGCCAGCCCGTCGTGCAGGGGCTCCCTTCGATGGAATTCCCCCAGGACGCGGAGGAGCTCCCCGCACAGCCCGCGATGGACCGGACCCCAGAGGTAGCGACGGGGGGCCGTCGGCAGCGCCACGACGGCGCCGTCCCGAACCGCCCCCTGCAGCCGGCGCGCCAGCTCCGCCTCGTCCCATCCGCACCGGGAGCGCAAAGTGGCGACATCGATCCCGGCCGGTCCGGCCTCCTCGATGAACACCGGCAGGCGCGAGTCCGGGTCGGCCAGTCGCTCGAGCCGCTGCCTCGCGCCGGCCGCCGACGCGCGGAGCTTGGCGGGACGATTGTGCAGCACCGTCCCCCCGCCGATGGTGAGGGGGGGCGAGTACCTCCGTATGATGAACGGGTCGCCCGGCAGGGCGGCGACCGGCCTCTCCAGCCGGATCTGGGCGAACGCCCGGCCCCCGGGTGGGACGGCCTTCCCGTCCAGGAGCTTGACGCGCGCCATCGCCTCGACCGTGCCGTGGTGAAAGCGGACCCGGGCGAGGTCCCTGAGCGGCGACGGTGCCCCCTCCAGCAGCGTGAGGCAGGCGTCCAGGAGGTGCGAAGGCTGCAGGATCCCGGGGGCCGTCAGGAGATCGCCCCTCCGGACCGCCCCGGCCTCCACTCCCTGGAGGTTGACCGCGGTCCTCTGCCCGGGCCGGGCCACATCCGTCGCCCGGTTGAACACCTCCAGCCCGCGAACCCGGGCCGTCACGCCGCCGGGGAGGACGGCGACCTCCTCCCCCGTCCGGATGGTGCCGGCGATCAGGGTGCCGGTGACGACCGACCCGAACCCCCTGATGCTGAACGAGCGGTCGACCGGAAGCCGCATCAGCCCGCTCTCCGAGCGGGCCGGGGCGCGGGAGGCCACCTCGCCGATGGCGGCCCGGAGCTCGTCGTATCCCTCTCCCGTGTGGCTGCTCACGCCGACCAGTGGGGCGGATTCCAGGAACGATCCGGCCGCGAACTCCCGCACCTCCAGCTTCACCAGCTCGAGGAGATCCCGATCGACCAAGTCGATCTTGGTCACCACCAGGATCCCCTCGCGGAGGCCCAGCAACCGGCAGATGTCGAAGTGCTCGCGTGTCTGGGGCTTGATCGACTCGTCGGCGGCGATCACCAGCAGGACCGCGTCGATGCCGCCGACGCCCGCCAGCATGTTCTTGACGAAGCGCTCATGGCCCGGCACGTCGACGAAGCCGACGCGCGTCCCGTCCGGAAGCACCAGGGTCGCGAAACCCAGGTCGATGGTGATCCCGCGCTCCTTCTCCTCCTTGAGACGGTCCGGATCGGTCCCCGTCAGGACCCGGACCATGAGGCTCTTGCCGTGGTCGATGTGTCCCGCGGTTCCGACGACGATCTGGCGGGTCGGGATCATGGTTGGGGCACCGGCAGCTCGGGGGCGAGGCGCTCCACCGGCGCGATGCGGGGCGCGAGATCCCGCTCTACTCGCGAACCCTGCGGATCTTGGCGACCTCCTCCTCGTAGTACTTGCGGAACAGCACCTCCCACTCGGAGCTGCCCTCGGGGATGTCCCGCTTCTGGTGCGCGATCTTGCGGCGGATCGATTCTTCGAGCTCCTCCTCCCTGACCAGCTCCGCCTCCAGGATCTGCAGCGACTTGAGCCGGACGTCCTTGAGGTCCCTGAGGAAATCGACATCGTCGTCGTCCTCGAGGGCGTTGATGAACAAGTGCGACAGGTGCACGCACCGCTCGCGGCTCAGCTTCACCGTGGACCCCTAGATCACCATCTTCCGGTCGCGGGCCATTTTCGCTTTCGCCTTGCGGAACAGCTCCTGGTAGTTGAGCATCCCGCGGCTGATCTCCTCGGCGTACCCCTGGAGCATCTCGCGGACCTCCTCGTTGAGGCGGTCCTCGGCCTGCAGGTTCTCGATGAACACGGAGGCGATGAGGTCGACGACCTTCTCCGGGTTGTCGGCGATGATGTATTCGTCCTTAACCAGGCCGCGTACGATCCGTTGGGAGATGTACTCGATCTGGTTCCGTGTCAGCCGCATCGCGTGGTGTTCCCCGCGCCGAGCGTGTTTCGCTTTTTCAGAATAACACAGCGTCTCACGACCTTTCAACGCGCGCCGCCGCGGGGCCGGGCGGGGCCGCGGCCCTGGAAGCGAGGCGGGCAGGCGAATCCCCGGCGCGGGGACGCTCGGGCGCCCGCGCGGATCCCGTCGCGATGAGACGGATCGTCAGTGCGACAGGGTGTCGCGGCTCCGGACGCGCGCGACGACCGCGGTGGAGGACGCGCGCCTTGCGGCGGCGGCTCCGCTGAGGGAGCTGTTGACGCGGTGCTGACGCGCCATCATCTTCTTGAGGCGCTTCTTGGCCTGGTTCTCGATCTGGCGCACCCGCTCCCGCGACACCCCCAGCTTGACGCCGATCTCCTTGAGGGTGAAAGTGCGCCCGCCCTCCAGACCGAAACGGTTGATGATGACCGTCTGCTCCTGATCGCTGAGGCTGCGAAGGGCGAGGCGGATCAGCCCCTGGTGCTCGTGCCGGATCAGTTCATGCTCGGGGTTGATGGAGCGGCCGTCCACCAGATAGTCCGAGATGGGCGTGTCCTTCTCCCGGCCGACCTTGTCGTCCAGCGACATCTCCCGCATCTTCATCTGCAGGATCTCGTCGATCTTGGCGATGGTGACGCGCAGCTCCTTCGAGATCTCCTCGCGTTCGGCCTCCCGGCCCAGCTCTCGCGACAGCATGCGCCCGGTGTTGCGGACGGTGCGGACTTTCTTGAGCTGATAATTGGGGATGCGGACCATGGCGGCGTGCTGGGAGAGAGCCTTCAGGATCGACTTGCGGATCCACCAGATGGCGTAGGTGATGAACTTGGTGCCGCGCCCCGGATCGAAGTGGTGGGCCGCCTCGATGAGGCCGATGTTGCCCTCGTTGAGGAGGTCCTCGAAGGGCAGCCCCATGTTCCGGTACTCGCTGGCGATCTTGACCACGAAGCTGAGGTTCGACTGGACCAGGTCGTGGTAGGAGATCTCGCCGCCGGCGCGGCGCATCTTGGAGGCAATGGCGTGCTCCTCTTCCTTGCTGAGGAGGGGGAACTGACTGATCTCTTGCAGGTACTTCGAAACGCAGGAGTTCCGTTCGCTGGAGCCTTTCGCCATCGTGTTCCGTCCTTCTCCTCCCCCGGACTCGGTGATCGGGCGGCGTTTTTTCCTTGACTTCAATATCGTATCGCCATAGATTTAATGCCAAATTATTGGAACCTCTCGGTTCCGATTACGCGGCAAATTGGCGACGAAAAGCCCATGCACCGAGGAACGTGGACGACCGGCGAACCCCGGGAAGGGTGTAGGCGGCATCGGCTGCGCGAGCGCTCTCGCGGAGGTCATCAAGATATTGGCGCGGCGACCAGTCTGATTGTGTAAGCTATCGACGCAAGTATATGGTTCGGCGGCAATCGTGTCAAGTCGTTTTTGCTCCCCGAGCATCGCCACCAAACGATTGATTTACAAGGAGGTTTGGCGGATCGAGGAGAGAAAGATCCCATGATGACGTCAAAATTCAAGAAGCAGTCGTTGCTCGTGGGGTCCAGGATCCGAACGCTGAGGAAGGACCGGGCGCTGACCCAGGCCGACTTGGCCAGCCGGATAGGGATCCAGCAGTCCGACCTGTGCCGCATGGAGAACGGGGAGTACAAGGTCAGCCTCGAGACCCTCTTCAAGATCCTGGCGATCTTCGACATGAATGTGGCCGAATTTTTCCACGAGGATCTCCCCGGTGCGGGGCGGCAGCGCGACCACGAGATGCTGCGTCATTACCAGAGGCTGTCGCCGCGCTCCCAAGCGGAGGTCCAGGAGTTCGTCCACTTCAAGCTGCAGCTCGAGGAAAGGCTGAGGAGGAGCCACTGAGGCGCCAGCCATGCGCGAAGATCTGATCTCCCGCTACACGGAGCTCACCGACGCGGGCACCCAACACCTGCGCCGAGGGGAGTTCCAGGCCGCCGCCCATTACTTCCTTTCCGCGCGGGCCCTGGCCGATCGGCTCCAGGACCAGCAGCTGGTGTTTCGCGCCACCTGCAACCTCAGCACGGCGCGGCTCAACCTGGGCGAGGTCCGCGAGGCCGAGAAGGGGCTGCGCGAGATCCTTCTGAAGAGTCAGGATCCGCACACGGTGTTCGTGGCATCGTCCAACCTCGCGAGCGCCCTGCGACGGCAGGGCCGGCTTCAGAAGGCCCTGTTCTACGCCAAGCGGGCCAAGCGGGCCTGCGAGTCTATCGACAACATCGCCTGGAAGGCAACCTGCCACAACCTGGTCGCCAACATCTACATGAACATGAGTTACCTCGACGACGCGATGGCCGAGTACCGCGTCGCGCTGAGGCTGAGCCAGAGGGGGGGGCTCGGCACCTCATACCCGATCGACTACATCAAGGAGAACCTCGGGTACTGTCTTCTCATGAAGAAGCGCTACCGCCAGGGGATCGCCATCATCCTGGAGGCCCAGCAGATCGCGCGGCACAACAACAACTACCGGTGCCTCGCCGAGTGCCTGCAGGATCTCTGTTTCGCCTACATGCAGCTGAAGGAGCTGAAGAGGGCGGGGGAATACGGGGAGCAGGCCCTGGCCATCTCCTCCGAGAAGGCGTACAGGGACATCACCAAGAACTGCTACTACCTGCTCGGCGAGGTGAACCTGCTCATGGGGAACGAGCAGGTCAGCGACCATTACTTCGGAAAGCTCCAGGAGCTGTACCCGCACCTCCCGGTGCTGAAGGATTTCCTGCGGACCTTCGACGTCAGCAACATCATTGACCTGAAGAGTCCCTGCTAGGAGAGCAGCGGTGATGATCCGCCTCAAGTGCGATCTGGTGATGCTGGGCGCGCTCGCCTGCGCCGCGTGGATGGGCGAGCCCGCGGGGGCTGCCACCAGAGCCATCACCCCCGACGGCGCCGTCCTGGAGGTGTGGGAGACGCATGGGGAGTCCGTCCCGACGAGGGCCGCCGGGTCGACGATCAGGTTCTCCGTCAGCGACGCGTCGGGACGCTCGATAGGGATCGTCCCGCCGACCCAGGATCCGGATCGCGACTCCTTCCCGCAGTTGATCGCCGACCCGGACGGCGGCTCTCCGGTTCTGGTGTGGAGCCGTTGGGACGGGATCTCCCTGAAGATCGCCTACGCGCGCTTCGAGGGGCGCCGGTGGAGCGACTCGCACTACCTCACCTTCGGGCCGGGAGACGATATCCTGCCCCGCGTCAGCACCTCCCGCGGGGGCTCCTTTCTGTTCTGGATCGCCGACGGCCGGCGCTACATGTTCGCGCCTCTGGATCTCTCCGCGGGACGGCTGTTCGCGCCCGGCCGCGAGCTCGACCTCCCGGAGGCGGCGAGGTGGAGGCCGATCGCCGGTCCGGGACCAGCCGGAACCCCCTCCCTCGAGGGGAACAGCGACGTGCCGATCTGGACCGACACGGCCTGCCGGGGACGCAGGTTCACGGACCGCTGCCCCGAGACGCCCGACGTCCGGCCTCCCGTTCTGGCGCGGGGGTCCTGGACCCCGGAGGGAACCTCCGACGTGCCGATCGTCATCACCTCCTCCGCGGAGCAGCATTCCGCCCGGTGGGGCGCCGCGTCGCGGGCGTCCTGCCGCGCACACGTCCTCGCGGTGCCCGGACAGCCCGGTGATGACACCGTGTTCCTGATCGGGTTCGACAACGGCGCGACGCGCCTGCTCAAGCCCGTCGCGTCGCCCCCGCAGCCCCTCGCCACCTTCGGCGAGACCGCCGCCCAGACCGTCGTTCACCTGGTCTGCGACGGGCTCTAGGGAACCGCGTCCGGGTTACCGGGGGGAATCAATCATCGGCGGTGGCCACGCGGCCGGGGTCCGGACGGCCGGCCCCGGCTCAGTGGAAGCGGTACCTCTCGTCGTCCTCGCTCATCACGCGGAAGCGCCGCCGGCGCAGCCTCCAGCGCAGCTCGTTCCAGAACTCCCGCAGACGCCAGACACGCTTGAGGTACAGGTACCCGAACAGCATCCCGCCCAGATGGGCGAAGTGGGCAATGCCGTCCTGCATGCCCAGCATGCTGAAAAGCTCGATCCCGATGCACAGGATGACAAAGCTGATAGCCCGCATCGGAAAGATGAACCAGATGAGGATCTGGCGGTTCGGGAACATCAGCGCATAGGCCAGCATCACGCCGAACACCCCGCCGGAGGCGCCGACCGTGGTCACGTTCGGCGGAGCCAGGAACAGCGTCGTCAGCCCTGCTCCAATCCCGCAGATGAAGAAGTACTTCACGAACGGGCGTGTCCCCCATAGCCGCTCGAGCTCCGTCCCGAACATCCAGAGCATGAGCATGTTCAGGAGGATGTGGAACAGCCCCGCGGGGGAGTGGAGGAACATGTAGGTGCCGAGCTGCCAGATCCACTTGTGATGGAACACGTCGGCGGGCCGGAGCCCGAAGATGCCCCGGATGTCGCCGCCGCCGAAGTGATAGGTCAGGAGCTGGAGGCCGAAGATGCAGACGTTGGCGATGATCAGGTACTTGATGCCCGGAGTGATGCGGCCGCCGATGCCGAACTCGGCACCGTAGGAGCGGCGATAGTAGGGCATGTCGGCAAGGTAGCACAGGCCCCGGGGCTTTGCAAGGACGGGTCGGGGGCTCCTAGCCCTCGCGCAGCTCGGTGTTCCAGTAAGCCACGTCGAGGAAGCTCTTCCAGATCTCGTAGCGCCCCGAGGCGAAGGAGATCTTCACGAGCGGGTGCCAGCGCGGCTTGACCGGGGCCCGCACGAGGCGCATGCCGACCTCGGTCGGGAGATGCCCCCCCTTCCTCGAGTTGCAGGCCACGCAGCAGCAGACCACGTTGTCCCAAGTCGACTTGCCGCCGCGCGACAGCGGGACCACGTGATCCAGGTTCAGGTCGCGCGTCTGGAACCTGCGGCCGCAGTATTGGCAGCGGTTGCGGTCGCGGTAGAAGATGTTCTTGCGGGTGAACCGCACCTCGTGGCGCGGCAGTCGATCGAAGTCCACCAGCAGTATGACGCGCGGGATCCGGATGCGGAGCGTGGGGGTGATGATGAAGTCCTCGTCCGGCTGCGGCGGAATGTCGACCCAGTCCTCCCAGCCGTAGGTCGAGAAGTCCTCGGTGACCGCCCGGACGTGCCCCTTGTACAGAAGGCAGAACGCCTTCCGGGCCGTGGTGACCTGGATCGCCTGAAACAGCCTGTTGAGGACGAGGACGTTTGAGTCGAGCATCCGCAACATCCCATCCTGCGCCGGAAAGGGGCGGGGATCAGGGAAAAGCTAGGATCCTCCGGCCGTCTTGTCAAGCGGGCCGCGGCGCCGACGCCGCGCCGGGCGCGATCAGGGGGCGTCCCGCCGGCGATCCCCGCGGGGGTCGTAGCTCCGGACGAAGGTCCTCTTCTCGGCGTGGCGCTCGAGCGCCAGCCCCACCAGTCGCTCCACGAGCTCGGGAAACGGCAATCCGCTCGCCTCCCAGAGCTTCGGATACATGCTGATCGGCGTGAAGCCGGGGAGCGTGTTCACCTCGTTCAGGAAGATCGCCTCCGTGGACCGGTCCAGGAAGAAGTCGACCCGCGCCATCCCCGCCAGGTCGAGGGTCCGGAACGCCCGTACGGCGATCTCCCGGACCCGCCTGGATTGAGCCTCGCTGACGTCCGCCGGGATGACGAGGCGCGACGAGGGGTCGACGTACTTGGCCCGATAGTCGTAGAACTCGCCCGCCGGGATGATCTCGCCCACCACCGACGCGACGGGGGCGTCGTTGCCGAGGACGCTGCACTCGATCTCGCGTGCCCGGATCGCGCGCTCGACGATCAGCGTCCGATCGTAGCGCGCCGCAAGGTGAAGTCCGCGCACGAGGCCGGCCCGGTTCCTCGCCTTGCTCACCCCGACGCTGCTGCCGCCGTTGGACGGCTTGACGAAGCAGGGATACCCGAAAGCGCTCTCGAGGACATCGACGATCCGCTCCACCTCCTTCAGGTCGCGGCGCCGCACGACCCGGTGGTCGACGATCGGGAGGCCCGCGGCCCGGAACGCCACCTTCATCATCGCCTTGTCCATCCCGAGCGCCGATCCGAGGACGCCCGCCCCGACGTACGGGATGTCGGCCAGCTCCAGCAGCCCCTGCAACGATCCGTCCTCGCCGCCCGCGCCGTGCATCACCGGGAACACCACGTCCAGCGCGCGGCGCGCGAGATCCGCCCGCCGCCGTGCGACGGATATCGGCGCCCGGCCGCCGCGTCCGCCGTCGCGCAGGCAGATCAGCCCGCGCACGGAGGGGTCGGCCGGCAGGGCGTGGTGGGCGCCCCGGGCCAGCCAGCGTCCGGTCTTCGAGACGGCGATCGGGACCACCTCGTAACCGCGCTCATCGAGCGCCTTCATCACGGCGCGCGCCGAGACGTGCGATATCTCGTGCTCGACGGATCGGCCGCCGAAGATCACGCCGACGCGCAGCCGCCGACCTCGGCCCGGCCGGCGGGCGAGGGGGACGGCCGCAGCGCGCGGTCCTCCGGCCCCGCTCCCGCCGCGGCGGCCCTTCACGGCACCCCCCGCCGGGGCGTGTTGCAGCGCGGGTCGTTGCCGCGCAGCAGCCTCGACACGAGCGCGGCCTGGGCCGGCCGGGCGCGAAAGCGCACCAGCAGGTGCCCGTCCACAACCGCGCTGTGCAGGACCCTCACCAGCCCGCACAGGCGCGCCAGGATCCTCGGGTCGCCCGCAGGGATCGACACCGTCTCCTCGATCAGCCTCTCGCCCAGAGCGGCCCGGATGCGCTCAACGAGGGGCACCGACTGCTCCCGGTCGAGGGCCGACATGAAGACGGCCTCCGGGTACTCCGTCCGCAGCCTGTCGATCACGCCTTCCGGGGCGCGGTCCACCTTGTTGAAGACCAGCAACCGCTGGCGGCCGGCGAGCCCGAGCTCCCCGAGCGTTCGCTCCGTGGTCCGCATCCGGTCCTCCAGCGCCGGCGAGCCGGCGTCCGCCACCTGAACGAGCAGGTCGGCATCGGCCGCCTCCTCCAGCGTGCTGCGGAACGAGGCGACCAGGTGGTGCGGCAGCTTGCGGATGAACCCGACCGTGTCGATCACCAGGAAAGGCGGCCCGCCGCCCTGGTGGCACCGGCGCACCAGCGGGTCGAGCGTCGCGAAGAGGCGATCCTCCACGAACGCCCCGGCCCCGGTCAGGAGGTTGAGGATGGTCGATTTCCCGGAGTTGGTGTAGCCGACCAGGGCGACGCGCTTCTGGGTGGTTCTGCCCTTGCGGCGCTCCCTCCTCTCCGTCTCGATCCGCTTCAGCTCGGCGGCCAGCCGCGCGATGCGCCGACGGATCAGCCGGCGGTCGATCTCCAGCTGCGTCTCGCCGATGCCGCGCTGGCCGATGCCCCCATCCTGGCGGGAGAGGTGAACCCACCGGCGCTTCAGGCGCGGAAGCAGGTACCGCAGGCGGGCGAGCTCCACCTGGGTCCGCGCCTCCCTGCTCCGGGCGCGACGCGCGAAGATGTCCAGAATGACCGCCGAGCGATCCAGGACCTTGAGGGAGAGGGCGGTCTCGAGGTTCTTCGCCTGGGCGGGCGTCAGATCGTCGTCGAAGACGGCCATGTCCGCGCGCCCGGCCGCCGCCGTACGGCGCAGCTCCTCGATCTTTCCGGCCCGGAGCAGGGTCGCGGCGCGGAGCGGGCCGCTCTCCTGTAGAAGCCGACCCACGATCTCGGCGCCCGCGGTATCGGTCAGCCGACCCAGCTCGTCGAGGTGCTCTTCGGCCTCCCGGCGCTCCCGCCGTCCGGTGCACAGGCCCACGAGGACGGCCCGCTCCCGGTTCAGCGGCCGGACGTCCGACACTGCGGCTCCCTCACGCGGAGGATCTTAGTTCTCGACTCAGGGCACGTCAATTCGAGCACCTGCGAGCGCCCCCGCGTGTCGGCGCGTCCCCCGCCGGCGAAGCGACGACGCCCGGGGAGCGCGCCGGAAGGATGGATCACTTCCGGGACGTCCCCGCCGCGGCGTCCCCCGTCGTCAGCCGCTCGATCAGGGCGTGGTAGTCGTCCGGCAGGGCGTTTCCGGCGTGGCGGATGATTCCGTCCGCGCCGATCAGGAAGTTCTGCGGCAGCGAGGCGACCCTGTAACGCTCCACCGCCACGCCCTTGCCGTCCCAGAGGATCGGGTAGGTGATCTCGTGCTCCTCCACGAAGGAGCGCACGCCCCGCCGCGTCTGCTCACGGGTGACGACGACGCCGAGGATCTCGTACCCCCGATCGCGATACTTGGCGTAGGCCGCCAGGAGTCTCGGCACCTCCTCGATGCAGGGGAAGCACCAGGTCGCCCAAAAGACGACCTGGACGACCCTGTTCCTCTCCAGCGCCTCCTTGAGGCTGTAGAGGCGTCCGTCGAGATCCTCGAGCCTGAAGTCGCGCGCCAGGTCGCCGGGCCTGACGCCGCGGACGGGGCCGACGGACGGGATCTTGCCGGCCAGCACCGGCGCGCCTCCCCCCAACCCCAGGGCGCAGGCCAGCAGCGTCGGCAGCGCCAGGGCCGCCGCGGCGCGCGCGCCGAGCTGGGATCGCGGGAGACGGGTGATCATCGCTTATGAGAGGGAATTATATCATCGCGCGGGGCGCAGGCCCGCCGCGTGGGCGGTCCGAGGGCTCAGAGAGGTGAGTAGTCGGTGACGTCGAGGTAGCCGATCGCCCGATAGAGGCGTCCCTCGACGGCGATGCGGCGCCCGCGCAGCCCGGGGTCGAGGAGCGCCCCCGCGTCGGATCGGTTCAGCGCGAACCGCCAGATCTGCCCATCGGCCGTCTGGATGCCGCTGGCGTGACCATGGGCGCGACAGGCGATCTGCGCCTCGATCGGTATCCCGTGCAGCGCGCAGTCGTAGCAGACCACGCGGCCCTCCAGGTGGACCATCTGGACGTCGCCGGCCGCGGGGGATCGCGGCGCGTAGAGGCGCAGCGTGATCGGCGGCACCACGAGCACCATCAGGATCGACGCGGCCAGCGCGGTCAGCAGCGCCGGGTGGCGGACCAGCGGGAAGCGCCACCTACGCGCCGCGCCGCGGGAGGAGCGCCGTTCCTCCCGGTCGAGCGCTGCGAGGATCCGTTGACGCAGCCCGGGCGGCGCACTGACGCGCCCGAGGAGCGATCTCAGAAGCGCGTCCAGACCGCCCGATTCTCCGCCGACTCTCTCCTCACCCATGGCTTACCGCCCCCGGGACCTCAGCGGGCGAATCGATTCGCCTCTCGGCCGCCCGTCGGAGCCTTCGCCTTCTCGACCGTCCCGTCGTCTCGAGGGAGCAGGCCCCGCTCCCTCGCCTGCGGCTCGAGCGCGGACTGCAGGATCTGCCGGGCGCGGAACAGCCGCGACATGACGGTCCCGATGGGGCACGACATGATGGCCGCGATCTCCTTGTAGGTGTATCCCTCGACGATCGACAACACCACAACCATGCGGTAGTCGGCCGGCAGGGCCTCCAGCGCCGCCTGAACGCGCTCGCCCAGGATGGCGTTGGCGGCCGCCGTCTCCGGATCGCGCGCCGGCGCAGCCGTCACGTCGGCGATGATCCGCTCCGAGTGCTCCTCGATGGCGCCGAAGTCTATCTCGTCCGGCTGGCTGCGGACCTTCCTGTAGCGATTGATGAAGACGTTGCGGAGTATCGTGAACAGCCAGGCCTTGCAATTCGTTCCCCTCTCGTACCGCGAGAAGAAGCGGTAGGCCCTGACGAAGGTCTCCTGAACCAGGTCCTCGGCATCGGCCGGCTCCCGGACCATCTTCAGGGCCATGTTGTAAAGGGCGTCGAGGTGCGGCAGCGCCGTCTCCTCGAACTCCCTCCGCCTCGAGGGCTCGGGTCGCCCGTCCCGGGCGTCGGGCCCGGTCTCGCCCGCCCCGTCGAGCCCAAATTGAGGAACCCCGTCCTCGGCCATTTATTCCCCGGGCCCCGCGGGCCAGAGGCCGGAGGGCTCGGGCCCGCCCCCGCCCTTCCGCCCCGCCCGCCAGGGCCTACATACGGGATAGATGTCGCTCATCGCTTGCGGTTTCAGGATATCACCTTCGTAACTGCGCGCGGGGCCGGTTTCCTCCGTCCCCCCGCGGGGCGTCGCGGGCCCACCGAGGGCCCGCAGGGCCCGCCGGAAGCCGCGTCCGCGCGCGCTCCACGTCGCCCGGCAGGGGCCGGATCGAGCCTGAAAACGGTCTCCACCCTGCCGACCGGCAGCCCGCGACGGTTGCGGAGTGGGCCGACGAACCGATCGAGCAGCTCCACGCGCTCGCGCTCGTCCAGGATGCCGAGCCCTCTCAGGGTCTCCAGAGCGGCGCTGTGGCGCGCCCTGACGCCGTCGCCATCGGCGATCTTGATGGCGATGCCCATCCCCGTCCCGCCCCGGCGGCAGGCCAGACCGTAGAACCCCTCGGCCCCGATCTTCGCGATCAGATCGTGCCCCGCGGCCCGCATCAGGGCGGTGCAGAGGCGGTCGGTGCCCGCGACCATCTCGGGGTGGCGCCTCATCGCCGTCGCCACCCGGCCGGCCGCCGCGCGCCATCGGCCCGCAGCCTCCGTCGAAACCAGCCGCGCGTACAGCAGCGCCGCGTTCCGGATCGGCATGTGGAAGGTGGGCGCCGAGCACCCGTCGACCGCCAAGTCGACCGAGGCGGCCGGAAGCCCCGCAAGCGACGCCACGACCTCCCGGATCCGCACCTGAACCGGATGCCCCGGATCGAGGTAGGTGTCGAGCGGCGCGCCGAGGTGGACCGCCAGCGCGAGCATGCCGGCGTGCTTGCCCGAGCAGTTGTTGTGAATGGGCAGGGGCCGCTCGCCCCGGTCGAGAAGCTCCCTCGCGGCGGGAGGGTGGAGCGGCGGGTGCGCGCCGCACTGGAGGGCGCGCTCGTCGAGCCCGATCTTCGAGAGGATCGAGCGGACCGCGGCCAGGTGCATCGCCTCGCCCCCGTGCGACCCGATGATGACTGCGATCTCGGGCTCGGTGAGCCCGAACAGGTCCGCGGCGCCAGATCCGATGAGCGGGAGCACCTGGGCCGGCTTGGCGGCCGAGCGGAGGAACGTCCTCGCGCCGGGGTCGCCGGCCGACGCGACCGTCCGCCCCGCGTCGTCGACGACGGCGATCGCCCCGTGGTGCACGGACTCCACATGTCCGCCCCGGAGCACCGCCACCAGCGGCACGTACCCGCCGGGTGCGCTCGTGTCCTCCGCCATCCTCGTTCCCCCTCGCGCGTTGCCCCGTCTCACGAGGCGGCGCGCGGCTCCCGCCCCCTCAGGGCGCCCTCCGGAAGGGTCTCCTCCCCCTCCTTCAGAGGCGTGATGCTGAATCCCGTGAACGCGTAGATCGCCGAGATCACCGGGTTGAACAGGTTCAGGAAGGCGAAGGGCAGATAGGCGCCGGCGCTGACTCCCAGGGTCGCCGACATGAACGCCCCGCAGGTGTTCCACGGCACGAGCGGCGACGTCAGGGTCCCGGAGTCCTCCAGCGCGCGGGACAGGTTTTTCGGATGGAGACCGCGGCGCAGGTAGGCGTCGCGGTACATCCGCCCGGGCACCACGATCGACATGTACTGGTCGGGCGCCACCACGTTGATCCCGATGCAGGTGGCGAGGGTGGCGGTCACCAACGATCCCGGGCCCCGGGCCATCCGAAGGATCCCGTCCGCCAGGGTCGCCAGCATGCCGCTGCGCTCCATCACCCCTCCGAACGCGAGGGCACAGAAGATCAGCGCCACCGTCCCCATCATGGCGCTCATCCCGCCCCGGTCCAGGAGCGAGTCGACCGCCTCGACGCCGGTCCCAGAGTGAAAGCCCTTCCACGCCGCGTTCACGACGTCCCCCATCCCCACGCCCGGCTGGGCCACCACGGCCATCAGACCTCCCAGAAGCGCCCCGCAGAAGAGGGCCGGGAGGGCGGGGATCCGCATCAGCACCATGACGATGACGGCGACCGGCACGAGCATCAGCCAGGGGGTGATCCGGAACGACTGCTCGAGGGTGGTCAGCATCGATTCGACCGCGCCCATGTCGAGCGAGTTGCCGCGGTATCGCAGGCCCATGACGGCATAGATGATCAGGGCAAGGGTCATGCTCGGCCCGGTGGTCAGGACCATGTGGCGGATGTGCGTGAACAGGTCGACCCCCGCGAGCGCGGGCGCCAGGTTGGTGGTATCGGACAGCGGCGACATCTTGTCGCCGAAGTAGGCGCCGGAGATGATCGCGCCCGCGGTCATCGGCGTCGGCACCCCGAGCGCGTTGCCGACTCCGATCAGGGCGAGCCCGACGGTGCCGGCGGTCGACCACGACGATCCGGTGGCCAGGGCGATGATGGAGCAGACCAGGCAGGTCATGAACAGGAACAGCGAGGGGGTGAGCAGCTTGAGCCCGTAGTAGACCATCCCCGGCACGATGCCCGAGAGGATCCAGGTGCCGATCAGGCTGCCGATCACCATCAGGATGAGGCAGGCGCGCAGCGCGAGGATGATGCCGTGCTGCAGCCCCTCCTCGATCGATTTCCACGGGTGGCCGAGCCACAGGGCGAGGACCGAGGCGAAGGCGACGGACAGCAGGAGCGGGATCTGGACCGGCCCGTGGATCACCTCGACGGTGTAGAAGAGGCTCCCGATCAGGAACAGCACCGGGACCAGGGACACGAGCAGTCCCGGAGTCCTGGTGGCGCCCTCCCGGCCCGCCGTCACGGCCGGATCCGTCCCGCGAGCGCGCCGGAGGCCGGCACGGGTCCATCTCTCATCGGTGTTCGCACTATACGCGAGGATCCCCCGGGATTCAACGCCCTGGCCGGAACGCCCCGTGACCGGGAGGCCCGTCCGCCCCTGTTCTTGACACCCCTCTCGAGGGCCGGATAGCATGGCTGTCCTCACCACAGGAAGGGGACGGCGGGTGCCGGCGGTCACGGCGCGTCTTAGGGAGCTGATCGCCCGCGGGCGTGGTGTGGTGGCCCTCACCGGGGCCGGGATATCGGCCGAGTCGGGGGTCCCCACGTTCCGGGGCAGGGACGGCTTCTGGGAGAAGGAGAGGGTCGAGGACCTCGCCACTCCGGAGGGGTTCGCGCGCGACCCGCGAAAGGTCTGGGCGTGGTATGAGGAGCGGCGGCGGCGGATCTCCACCTGCGCCCCGAACGCGGGACACCTCGCGCTGGCGCGTTACGCGGAGCGCCGTCCCGATTTCACCCTCGTGACCCAGAACATCGACGGGCTGCACCGGGCAGCGGGCAGCCCCCGCGTCCTGGCGCTGCACGGCGACATCTTCCGCGTCCGCTGCGTGCGCGACGGGACCTCACGGGACGAGCGCCGCGTGCCGCTCCCCGAGATCCCCCCGCACTGCCCGTGCGGCGCTTTGCTGCGTCCCGACGTGGTCTGGTTCGGCGAGCTGCTGCCCCGGCGCGAGATCGAGGAGGCCACGCAGGCCTCCCACCGCGCCGAGCTTTTCCTCGTCATCGGAACCTCTGCGCTGGTGTATCCTGCGGCCTCGCTCCCGACGATCGCCCGGCTCGAGGGAGCCTACATGGTCGAGATCAACGTCGAGCCGACGCCCCTCTCCAGCCAGGCCGACGAAGTGCTCCTCGGGCCGGCCGCGACGATCCTGCCGGACCTGCTCGGGGAAGGGGCGGCGAGCGTGACCGGCCGCGGAGGACGCTCCTGAATGCGCGGACTCTACCTCGATTGCTTCGCGGGCATCAGCGGAGACATGGTCCTGGGCGCCCTGGTCGATCTCGGCGTCGGGATCGGAGAGCTGCGCGCCGGTCTGCGGCGCCTGCCGGTCCGCGGCTACACCGTTTCGGCGAGGCCCGCCACACGCTCCCACCTGGGAGGAACCCGGGTCGAGGTTGTGGTGAGCCGACGGCAGCCGCGACGGGACATCCGCGACATCCGGCGGATACTCCGCAGCAGCCGGCTGTCGTCCGAGGTGCGCTCCCGAGCCCAGCGGGCCTTCGACGCCCTCGTCGACGCCGAGGCACGCGTCCACCGCATCCGCAGGGACAGGGTCCACCTCCACGAGGTGGGGGCGGTCGACGCCATCGTCGACATCACCGGAGCGATGATCGGCCTAGAGCGCCTCGGCTGGCCGCGGGTCGTCTGCTCGCCGCTGAACCTCGGCCGCGGGACCGTCGCGACGTCCCAGGGGACTTTCCCCGTCCCCGCCCCGGCCACCGCGGAGCTCATCCGCGGGCGACCCTGTTACGCGAACCAGATGGAGGGGGAGCTGGTCACGCCGACCGGCGCGGCGCTGGCCGCGACCCTCGCGGAGGAGTTCGGGCCCCTGCCGTCGATGCGGATCCGCAAGGTGGGCTACGGCGCCGGCGCGCGCGACCACCCCGGCCACCCCAACCTGCTCCGCCTCCTGCTCGGCGACCTGGCGGATCGGGCGGCCGTCCACGAGACGGTCCTGGTCCTGGAGACCACGATCGACGACATGAACCCCCAGCTGTACGGACACCTCATGGATCGGCTGTTCGCGGCGGGGGCCCTGGAGGTGTTCTACGCTCCGATCCAGATGAAGAAGAACCGTCCGGGCACGATGGTCAAGGTGATCTGCCCGGCGCTTCGGCTGGAGGATGTCAGCGCGGTCATCTTCAGGGAGACCACCACGATCGGCTTCCGCTACGTGCCGATGGGGCGCATCGAGCTCGATCGCCGGATCGATTCGGTCGCGACGCCCTTCGGGCGCGTGCGCGTCAAGGTGTCGTTCCACAACGGGGAGATCGTGCAGGCGACCCCCGAGTACGAGGACTGCCGGGCCCTGGCCCTGAAGGCGGGCGTGCCGCTCAAGGACGTCCAGCGTGCCGCGGCGGCGGCAGCAGTGAGCCCCCGTCCGCGGCCCGGGCGCCCCGGCCCCTCCGGTGCCGGGCGCCGCAGGAGGGCGCCGCGCGGGACCGGCGCCTCGCGCCGCGCCCGGACCCCCAGGACGGCCCGAAGACCGGCCCGCCCGAGGATCGGACCCCGATGATCTATGATCGGCCGAAGGCGGCGCGCATGCTGCGGGTGGTGGCGGAGGTGACCGAGGGGGCTCTGGAACTCGCCGGGCGCCCCGGCGGCGAGCCGTCGCTGCGCCGCCCGGCGCTCGAGACCGAGAAGACGATGCGCACGCTGGCCGCCAAGGGCGACGTGGACGGCATGTACCAGGAGTACCTGCGGGCGCTGCAGACGCGTTCGGAGATGGGCGAGACGCTGCACCGGCAGCGGCGGATCTCCCTGGAATCGGAGCTGTACCGCTTCGCGGCGATCTACTGGGAGCGCGAGCCGTGAGCCGCACCTTCTACGTGACCACCCCGATCTATTACGTCAACGACCAGCCGCACATCGGGCACACCTACACGACGGTGGTCGCCGACGTGATCGCTCGCTTCTGCCGCATGCTCGGTCTCGAGGTCCACTTCCTGACGGGTACCGACGAGCACGGCCAGAAGATCGAGAGGGCGGCCCGGGCCAGAGGCCTCGAGCCGATCCGGCTCGCCGACCGGGTCGTGGGACGGTTCCGCTCGCTGTGGTCGGCCCTGGGGATCACGTATGACGACTTCATCCGCACCACGGAGGCGCGGCACCGCGCGGGCGTCGAGGCCTTCTACCGCAGGATCGAGTCGAGGGGCGACATCTACCGCGGCGCCTACCGGGGGTGGTACTGCACCTCGTGCGAGTCGTTCTACCCGGAGAACCAGGTCGTCGACGGCCGCTGCCCGGAGCAGGGACACGGGGTCGAGTGGACCGAGGAGGAGTCGTACTTCTTCCGCCTCTCGAAGTACCGGGACGCCCTGCTGCGCCACTACCGCGAGCATCCCGAGTTCATCTTCCCCAAGACGCGTCGAAACGAGGTGGTCGCGTTCGTCGAGGCGGGGCTTAAGGACCTGTCGATCAGCCGCAGCAGCTTCAGATGGGGCATCCCCCTCCCGGCCGACCCGGGGCACGTCCTCTACGTCTGGTTCGATGCCCTGAGCAACTACGTCACCGCGCTCGGGTACGGCGGGAACGCCAAGCTCTACGAGCGCTTCTGGCCGGCCGACCTCCACCTGGTCGGCAAGGACATCCTGAGGTTCCACGCCGTCTACTGGCCGGCCTTCCTGATGTCGGCGGGGGAGCCGCTGCCGCGGCGGGTGGTGGCGCACGGATGGTGGCTGCGGGACGCCGCCAAGATCTCCAAGTCGAAGGGGGGCATCGTCGACCCGCTGCCGCTCATCGAGGCCTTCGGCGTCGATCCGCTGCGCTATTTCCTGCTGCGAGAGATGGTGTTCGGACAGGACGCGGGGTACTCGGACGAGGCGCTCATCGACCGGGTGAACACCGATCTGGCGAACGACCTGGGCAATCTGATCAGCCGCGGGCTCAAGATGATCGAGGACTATCGCGGCGGACACGTCCCGAAGCCGGACCCGGGCTTCAGCGGGACGGAGCCGCTGATAGCGGCCGCGCGCGACGCCTGGAGCGGCCTGGTGAGGAGCTTCGAGGGGCTCGACTTCAGCGCCGGCCTGGCGCACGTGTGGGATCTCGTCGGCGTGCTCAACCGGTTCATCGTCCAGAACGAGCCGTGGAAGCTGGCGCAGGACCCGTCCCGAGCAGCCGTCCTCGATTCGGTCCTGTACCACGTGGCGGAGGGGCTGCGAGTGGTGGCGCTCCTGGTGACGCCGGTGATGCCGCGCTCCGCCTCCGGCCTGTGGCGCCGTCTGGGGCTGAAGGGCGACCCGGCCGAGGCGGGGCTCGGGGATTTCGCCTGGGGCGGCCTCAAGCCGGGAACCTCCGTAGCGCGGGGCGAGGCCCTCTTCCCCCGCATCGACAAGCAGGCCTACCTCGGTGAGGCCGGGGCGGAGGCGGTGCCCGCGAAGATGGCCGCGAACCCCTCGGGCCGGCCGACGGCGGGCGATGGGGAAGACGAGGTGGACATCGAGGAGTTCGCCCGGATCGACCTGCGCACCGCGAGGGTCGTGTCGGCCGAGCGGGTCGGAGGCACCGACAAGCTCCTCAAGCTGACCGTCGACCTCGGCGGCGAGACACGCACCATCGTGGCCGGGATCGCGAAGAGGTACCGTCCCGAGGACCTGATCGGCCTGACGATCGTCGTCGTGGCCAACCTCAAGCCGGCCAGGCTGCGCGGGGTCCTCTCGCAGGGGATGCTGCTGGCCGCCTCCGACGCCTCGGGCGAGCCGTGCCTGCTCACGACGGCGGAGCCGATCGAGCCGGGCTGCAGGGTGAGATAGCCAGGTGGCGGCCTCCGCGGCGCGGCACGCCGACAGCCACGCGCACCTCACGATGGAGCCGTTCGACGCTGATCGGGAGGAGGTCATCGCGCGGGCACGCGACGCCGGCCTCGCCCACGTCGTCACCGTCTCCTCCCTCATCGGCGACGCCGAGAGGTGCGCCGACCTCGCGGCGCGGCACGACCTCATCCACTTCACGGCCGGCGTCCACCCGCACGACGCTCGGGCGTGGTCCGACGAGGTGGCGCGCGGCGTGCGGCGCGCCGCGGCGCGGCCAAAGGCGGTCGCGATCGGGGAGATCGGGCTCGACTACCACTACGACCGCTCCCCGCGGCCCCACCAGCAGCGCGCCTTCCGCGAGCAGATAGGCCTGGCGCGCGATCTGCGCCTGCCGATCGTCGTCCACACTCGGGAGGCGTGGGAGGATACCTTCCGGATCCTCGAGGAGGAGCGCGCCGGCGAGATGGGGGGGATCTTCCACTGCTTCTCGGGCGGCCGAGAGGAGGCGCGCCGCTGTCTCGACCTGGGGTTCTACCTGTCGTTCGCAGGGCCGGTGACTTTCAGGAAGGCGGAGATGCTGGGCGAAGCGGCCGCCTACGTACCCTTAGAGCGGCTGCTCACCGAGACCGACGCGCCCTACCTCTCTCCCCACCCCTTCCGCGGCAGGCGTAATGAGCCGGCTCGCGTCGTCCTGGTCGCGGAGAAGATCGCGGAACTCAGGGGCATCGCCGTCGGGGAGGTCGGCGAGGCGGCGGCCCGTAACCTCGAGATGGTGTTCCGGATCAACAGCCGGAGCGCCTGAGCGTCCTGTCGATGCGCCCGAGGAGATCGCGGATCCTCCCCTCGAGCCTGTCCCGCGCATCGCGGAAGGACCGGCGCACCTCCTCCGGCCCGCCCGGCACGAACGAGGGATCGGGCGTCGACCAGTGCTCGTGATTCTCGCCGAGGACCGCCGGAGGGCACTGCGCGGCGGCGCTGTCGCACAGAGTGACGACGAGGTCGAAGGGCCCGTCGACCTCGTCCAGGCCCTTCGAGTACTGGCCGGACGGGTCGATCCCGCGCTCCCGCAGGACCGCGACCGCATGGCTGTTGAGGCCCACCGGCAGCGTGCCGGCGCTCTGCGCCTGGACGCGTCCTGCGCCGAGGTGGTTGGCTAGACCCTCCGCCATCTGGCTGCGGGCTGAGTTGCCCGTGCAGACGAACAGCAGGCGGAACGGCGTCCCGCCGGCGTCCCCTCTCGCTCCCTCCCCGTCTTCCCTCGCGTCCACGGAATGCTCCCCCGGCTAGCGGCCGCCGTTCAGTCGGGTTGCAGGGTGATGTCGATGCGCAGCGACTCCTCGATGGCGCTCAGCGTTCGACGAAGCGCGTCCGCGTCCGCCGTCCCGGGGAGCGTGAAGCGGATCTCCATCTCGTGCAGCGGCGTCCCGGTGGAGGCGGCGGGCCGCACGTGGGAGATCAGCTCGTGGATGTTGCCGCCCGCCGAGGCGATCGCGCGCGCGGTGCGGGCGACGATGCCCGCCTTGTCCTCCCCCATGGTGCGCAGGTGGAACGACCGCCCGCCGGGCGGCGAGGCGGAGGGGGCGCCCGCCTCGACCGGTCTGATGAAGATCGTCATCCCCTTCTCGTACTCCAGGTGCTTGCACGCCATGCGCAGACGCGCCTGCAGATCCTCACCCCGTCCCGAGACCAGCACTATGGTCGAGAACTCGCTGGCCAGGCTCATCATGCTGCTGTCCTCGAGGTTGCAGCCGAGATCGAAGATCATCTCGGCGAGGTCGGCGACGATGCCGGGCCGGTCCCGGCCGATGGCGGTCAGGATGAAGCGCTGTCGCATTCTTCCCTCTCCCGGTCGGAGGCGCCGTTCGGGGCGCGGTGAAGAGATTCTAACCTGGATCCGGCGTGGTCCGGGGGCATCGATGATGTTTCGGTCCTACAGTGCGCTGGCGGGGCGCGTTTGTGGCTCTTGCAGCGATAGCTGCCTTTTTCATCTTCTTCCGCTGGCGGACAATCTGGTCAACTGGTTCAAGCGGCTGCGCCTGCCTCCCGACCTCCGGAGCATGCTGCAGCGCCGGAGGAAGGAGCACGTCGAGGAGCCCGAGCACGCCTTCCCAGGCGAGGGGCGGCTGACGCCCCTCGAGGAGCAGCTCCGGCGCCTCCAAACCGAGAACGCGATCCTCAAGCAAGAACGGGAGATTCTAAGAAAGCGAGGGCCTTCTTCGCCAAGCACTCCCGATGAGGTTCCTCATCACCGACCGACACCGGAGGCCCGATCCCGGGGGCCGGATGTGCCGGCTGCTGGGTGCGTCCCCGAGCGGCTGCTACGGCTGACGGAGAAGGCCTCAGAGCGACCGAAGGCGGCAGGATCGGCGCATGGTCGTGCAGATCCGGGCCATACATCGGGAGAACCGCCAGCTCTACGGCAGCCCCCTCGTCCACGCCGAGCTCCGAGAGCGAGGGCTGCGCCGAGCCGGCACCGGGTGGCGCCGCTGATGAGAACAGGAGGGGATCCGGCCCCGCCAGCGGCGCCGGTTCAAGCGCACGGCGCAATCCGCTCACCGGCTCACCGTGGCGCCGAACCTTCTCCAGCGGCGCTTCGAGGCGAAGCGGCCCAACGAGACGTGGGTAGCGGAGATCGCCTAGATCGGGACGCGGGACCTAGACCGGGACGCGGGAGGGACGGCTGTATCTGGGCTTGCTGGTGGACCTGGTCTCGAGGCGGATCGTGGGCTGGGCTCTGCGGGAGCGGATGAGCCGCCAGTGGGTGATGGAGGCCCTGGAGATGGCCCTGGCGCGCCGCCGGCCGCCCGGGCAACTCATGCATCACTCCGAGCGCGGCAGACAGTACGCGAGCCTGGAGCACCAGACAATCCTGGCCCGTCACGGGATCCGTGCCAGCATGAGCCGCAAGGGGGACTGCTGGGATAACGCCCTGATGGAGAGCGCCTTCGGGAGACTGAAGAGCGAGATGATCCACCTTCACGACTTCGCGACACGTCAGGAAGCGAGGGCCGCGGTCTTCGAATACGTCGAGGTGTTCTACAACCGACAGCGAAGGCGTTCGTCGTTGGGCTACCTGAGCCCAGCTGAGTTCGAGGCCTCTGTTGCCTGATACTGTGTCCACGCTTCCGGGGCACGATCACCCCGCCGGCCAACTCCGCCCGCAGCACCGCGCGCTTGGCGTGGCACCACGGGCACGACCCCCGCCTCTTGCAGGACAGCGCCCGTGCGGAACTCCCGCCGGCACTCCTCGCACCGCACCCGCGCGAAGCCGCGCTCCCCGATGCCGCAGCCAGAGGGAAGCCCAGAGCGTTCGCACGTTCTCGGCGCGCCACGACCCGCAGCGCCGGGCAAAGCGCTCGTCGTAGACCTGCTTGAACGTCTCGTGATGCTCTCGGCGAGCCGGTACAGGGGGAGTCTCTCGCCCGGCGCGGGTGGTACGCGGCGGGCGCGGTACAGGCGGCTCCGGCCACGCCCCGCGCCGGAGCATGAGCCGCGCCCGCATGGCCAGCGCGAGCCTACCCGCCGGCGCGACAGCATCTTGCAGAGGCAGCGTGACGAGCGGCCGCAGGGCGTCCACGGTCTGCGGCCAGAGCGGACAGACGCGTTCCTTGCGTCCCTTCCCACGGAGCCGGACGAGGGGGGCCTCTCGAGCTGGAGGTCGATGGGGCGGACGTCGAGGATCTCCTGCGCGCGGGCGCCGGGGTTGAAGAGGGTAGGAAGCAAGGCGTGATCGCGTTGAGCGCCCGGCGTTCGCGGGTCGGTGGCCTCAAGCATCGCGCCGATCTCGCCGGCGTCGAGATACCCCACGGCCCGAACTCGAGCCTTCTTGATGGGGCGCGGGCGAGACCTTCCGCCGTCTCGGTGGCATACCGAAGAGCGTCTCTGACCGGCGAGGCGCGGTCGCCGATGAGTGAGCGCAGCGTTTTCCCCTCGACGAGCTCCATGACGATGAAGGTGGTCCCGCCGGCCTCGTTGATCTCGTAGACCCGGGCGATGTTGGGGTGGGTGAGCGCGGCGGCCGTCTGCGCCTCCCTGAGGAACCGGCGGCGACGTTCCTCGTTGCCCACGACTTCGGGGGGGAGGATCTTCACGGCGACGCGGCGGTTGAGCTCGGTGTCGACGGCCTTGTAGACGACTCCCCTCCCCCCTCGCCGATCCTCTCGACGAGACGGTAGTGCGAGAGAGTCTTGCCAGGCTCAAGGGGCATGACTGCCCCCGGTCCTGCTGTGAAAATGACGCGTTCGAGCCAGTCCAATGATACCAGGGGGCGTGGAGGAATTATTGGCCTCCATCCGTGATCGGATAGGCGACTTGTTTTCAGTGAGATGGAGCATCATGCGGGGACTTCCGGCGATCACCACGTCACCCCATTCTCGACGCCAGCCAGCAGGGGCAGCCGCGTGAGGTGGCGGTCCGCCGCTTCATGCACGAGCATCGCTTCCAATCGGGGCGCGATCTTCTTCGCAAGCTGCGCCGGGGCGGGGAGCACCTCGAGCACGCTGGCCGATTGATGCCCGCCCAGCTTCGGCGCAGTGGAAACCGGGCGCGGCCGGCCTTGCCGGCAAGCCGTCCAAGGGAGCTGACCTGGAAAATGCCCTTCAACGGATCCGTAGGATCAAGCCGTGAGAAGCCCATTCTTCACGCCGGATTCAGGTCTGATCCCGGTGCGCTCGGCGCAACTCGGCGATCTACAATGTCGGCCGTGGAGGCCGACTTTCAGTCCTGCCTGCGACGCGGGGCCGATCTCTTCAACCGGCGGGAGTTCTTCGAGGCCCACGAGGTCTGGGAGGACGCCTGGCGGGTGCGCAGCGGCGATCCCGCCCGCTTTCTGCAGGGGCTGATCCAGGTGGCGGCCGGATTCGTCAAGCTGCAGCGCCGCCAGCCGCGCGGCGCGAGAGCGCTCCTCGAGCGGGCGCACGAGAAGCTCCGGCCGTTCGCGCCTTGCGCCCACGGCCTCGACATCGAGCGGCTCCTCGATTCCGTCGCCGCGTGGGAACGGGTCGCCGAGGCGATGATCCGCGGCGAGGATCCAGCGATCGACGCCTCCGCCTTTCCCAGCCTGCAGTTGCGGGCGCCCGACCCATGAGATCTCCTCGATACGTTGATGCCCGCCGGGTTGCGGGGTGCCGCGCCCCGGACAGAGGTACGCCCCGGACGAAGCCCCCGTTGACAGCGCCCGACGGGCGGCGTATAAGTCGGGGCGTACGCGTTCCTTGACATGTGAGATCGCGGGAGACCTCCCCCGGGAGCGAAAGCCCGGGGAGGTTGAAAAGGGAAGGGGGTGTGAGGCCCCCGCTGCCCCGCAACTGTGAGCGGTAGCGAAAGCCGGGCGATCCCACTGGAGGCCCGAAGGTCTCCGGGAAGGGCCGGCGAGTAGAGAGCCGCGAGCCAGGAAACCTGCCCGCGAAGATGCGACGGTGACGGACCTTTCGCGGGAAAGGCGATCCGAGCGAGCCCCGGCGGCGCCCTCCCAGCGAGATCGCCCCGGGGCTCTTAGTTCGTCCGCGGCGGCCCGTCATCGGAGCCCACGCCCCGAGGGGGGTCGCCATGCCGCCCGCACCACCGGCCGGGCGTCGAGCGCCCGTCGCGCTGCTCGCCCTGGCCCTTCACCTGCCGCAGGCTGAAGTCCGCGCCGCGCCGGCCACCGACTGCTTCGCCGACCGCGTCGCCTCGTTCCGCCCCGGGACCGTCAGCGCCCCGCCGGGCTTCAACACCTGGCAGCCGGGCATCCTGCTCGGCCCGCCCGGCGACGGCACTCTCTTCAGCGGGTCGCTCACCGTGATGTCGCTCGGCCGCGGGGGCGAGGTCGTCCTGGAGTTCACCGACAACGAGGTCGTCGACGGGCCCGGACCCGACCTGATCCTGTTCGAGAACCCCTTCTTCTGCACCGCCCCCCCGCGGGACGCCTCCGACCCCTTCAGCGTGAACGCGGAGCCCGGGATCGTCGCGGTGAGCCCGGACGGGATCGAGTTCCGAACCTTCCCGTTCGACGCGGCAGCCCTCGACCGGGTGGCGTCTCTGTGCACCGACGACGTCCTGCTCGGGCGCCTCGTCGGCCTGATGGGGCTGACGCCCAACATCGCCGGCAACTACACGATCCCGGACGACCCGCTGGTGTTCGACCCCGACGCCCCCGCCGGTATCTCGGGCCACGGCGGGGACGCCTTCGACTTGGCGCTCGTCGGCCTGTCCTCCGTCCGCTTCGTCCGGATCACCGACCCCGACCTGCCGATAGGCATCCCGGGCTCCGCCGACGGGATCGACCCCGACGCGGTGGTCGCGATCCACTCGCGACCGATCCTCCCGCCGGGCGCCGCTGACAGCGACGGCGACGGCCTGTCGGACGGGGCGGAGTCGCTCCTCTATCTGACCGACCCCCACAATCCCGACACCGACGGCGACGGGACGCCCGACGGCGTGGAGGCCGCCTCCTGCCGGAACCCGGCTGCGGCGGGAGTGGAGCCCTTCTTCATCCCGTTGCTCGACCTGGAGGTTCCGCGGGCCGTGCCGACCCTGCTGCGCTGGAACTCCGTCGGCCAGGGGGCGCGCTACGACGTCGTCCGCGGGACGGTGCTATCCCTGCGCTCGGCCGGCGGCGTGACCGACCTCGGCGTCGTGACGTGCATCGAGGCCGACTCCACCGACCTGACGACGAGCGGATTCGAGGACGCCGGGGAGCCGTTCCCGGGCGAGGCGTTCTATTACCTGGTCCGCTCCGACCGCGACGGCGGCGGGATCGGCTACGGTCGTTCATCCGCGCTCGAGCCCCGCGTCCCGGCGTCCGGCGACTGCCCATGATCCGCGCGCGCCCGAGGTCCACCCCCCTCCCCCTCCTCGCGAGCCTGACCGTCTCCGCGCTTCTGTGGTGGAGGCCCGCCGCGGCGGAGGCCGACGAGACCCCTCCGAGGCCCCAGGGGCCGGTGGAGACGATCGAGGTCCGTGGCGAGACGGACGCACTCGGCCCGCTGGACCCGTCCGCCTTCGCGTCGGTGATCCGAGCGGACCAGTTCGCGGGACGGATCACCACCCTGCCCGAGCTGCTGCGCGAGGCAGTGGGGGTCCAGATCAAGAGCCTGGGCGGCGCCTTCGCCACGGTCTCCATCCGCGGATCGAGCGCCGAGCAGGTCGTGGTCTATCTCGACGGGGTTCCGCTCAACCGCGCCCTAGGCGGCGCCGTCAACCTGAACGACCTTCCGCTCGGCCAGGTGGAATCGATCCAGATCTACCGCGGGACGACGCCCGCCTCCCTCTCGAGCGCCTCCATCGGCGGCGCGGTTCTCATCCGGACCCGCCGGGCCCGCGAGAAGAGGTCCGCGACGGCCTCGGTAGGCTTCGGCTCGTTCGACACGGGCGAGCTGACCGGCTTCGTGTCCGGCACCGCCGGCCACGCCGATCTCTCGATCGGGTTCGACGCGCTCCGCACCGACGGCGACTTCACGTTCCGGGACAACAACGGCACCCCGTTCACGGCCGCGGACGACGGCGACTCAAGGAGGACCAACAACGACCGGAGGCGCCTCCACCTGACGGGACGGGCGTCGTTCGCCCTCGGCCGCCGCGCGCGTCTCGATCTCTCCACCGACCTGCTGGGGGCGGAGAACGGCGTGCCCGGGCTCGACGCGCGCCAGTCGGAGCACGCGCGCTTCGAGACCTCCCGCCTCCTGACCCGGGCGGGGCTGGAGGTCCCGGAGCTGCTGGGGGGGAGGCTCCTCCTGCGGGGCGCTCTCGACCACACCCGGTACCGGGAGGGCCTCAGCGACCCCTTCGGAGAGATCTCCTTCCTGCCGACCGAGACCGACACGCGCATCGCCTCCTTCGGCCAGGAGGTCGGGCTCGTGCTGGTGGCGACGCGACGCCAGGCGGTCTCCGTCCTCGCGTCGCACCGGCGCGAGACCGCCGAGTTGGACGGTGACGGGCCGGGCGCTCCCGACGGGGGTGCCGCCTCCCGGGACCTGGTCGTCGCGACGATCGAGGACCAGATCTCCCTGGCCGGCGACCGCCTGGTGATCAACCCCTCGCTCCGTCACGAGCGCTGGGAGAACCGCTTCCGCCCCGGCGAGGGGGCGGTCGTCGTCCCGCAGAGCCTGCGCGGCAGCGACGGCAGGACCAACGGCAGGATCGGGCTGCGCTGGAGGATCGGGACGGGGCTCACGTTCAAGGCGAACGCGGGACGATTCCTGCGCCTTCCCGACTTCATCGAGTTGTTCGGCAACGCCGGCTCGATCCTGGGCAACCCGGCGCTCCGCCCGGAGAGCGGCCGGACGGTCGACCTGGGGATCGCCGCGACGCGCCGGCCCACGGCCGGGACGCTTCGGCGCGCGAGGGTCGAGCTGACGCTGTTCGAGACGCGGGCGGAGGACCTGATCATCTTCGAGCCGAAGGCCCAGAGCATCGTCATCGCGAGGAACATCCCCGGGGCCCGCATCCGCGGCATCGAGCTGAGCATCGCGCTCGCGGCCGGCCCCCGGCTCAGCGGCAGCCTCAACGCCACCCATCAGCGGGCGGTCGACGAGAGCGGCGGCCCCTCCGACGGAAAGCTCCTCCCCGGCCGGCCGATCGACGAGCTCTCCGCCCGGGCCGGGATCGACATCGGCCGCGGACACCTCTACTACGAGTTCACCTACGTCGGGGAGAACTTCGTCGACCGGCAGAACATCGACAGCGAGGCGCTCCCGCCGCGCTACCTGCACGACGTCGGCTACCGGTTGGACCTGCCCCACGGTCTGCGGGTGGTGCTGGAGGTCCGCAACCTGGGGAACGAGCGCACCTTCGACGTGGCGCGCTTCCCCCTGCCGGGGCGCAGCGTCCACGGGAGGCTGTCGTGGGAGTTCTGAGACGGAGCGGCGCGGCATGGGCCCTGATCGCGTGCGCGGCGACGGCGCTCTCCTGCGGCGGGGCCCCGGGCGCGATCCGCGTCCTGCCGGGCCCCACCGCCCGGATCAACCCGATCTACGACTTCCTGCTGCGCTATCCCGACACCGAGATCGTCGTCGGAGGGATGACCTACCGCGGTCTCGAGATCGACCTGGAGATCGAGTTCTCGGACGCCACCCTGCGCGACGACGATCCGAGGTACCTCGCCGAGGCGCGGGTCCTGTCCCTGCTGGCGGGCGGCGTGCCCCAGGCCTTCGAGGCGTTCGGGCCGCTGGACATCGAGGGAACGCTCGCCGACGGCCTCCTCGCGACGGGCCTGTTCGGTCCGATCCGGGTCGGCACGGCGAACCTGATCTTCGACCTCGGCGGGACGCTCCGGGACGGGGCGCGCCGGGTCGACGGGGAGGCCTCGATCTTTGGCCTGACGGACAGGGGGTTCTTCAACGCGGTGAAGCGCAGGCGTTACCTCGTCGCGGGAACCGATCTGCTGACCATCGGCGAGGTCTCGGTGATCTCGGTGCGCTACGACAGCCGGTTCTCCATCGAGGAGAACCTCGAGGTGATCAGCAGCGACCCGGTCGCCCGGATGGAGGACGGCCGGCCCTTCGTGATCAACCGCCTCAGCTTCGACAACCTGCAGGGCCTGGATCCGTTCGCCGGCTTCAGCACCGCGTTCCAACACTCGGTCGGCAACGGCGCCAATCCGCACGACTTGGTCGTGGTGTCCGACGCGACCTCCGACGGCGCGGGAGGGCTCGCCTTCGTGACCCGATACGAGCCGCCCTTCAACGACGTGGGGGTCTTCGACCTCTCGGATGGGGTCCTGATCGACCGCATCGACCTCACCCCGTACGCCCTCAACGAAGACCGGCTGCCCAGGGCCGATCAGGCGCTCCTGCTGGACGGGCTGATCTACGTCACCCTCCAGGACGCCAATCGGTCCTTCACCGAGTTCCTGAACGGTCGGGTCGCAGTGATCGATCCGTCCGCGCGCCGGGTGATCGACGTGATCGACCTGGAGGGCCAGAATCCGTTCCGGTCGCTGCTCTACTCCGGATCGACCGGGAAGATCTACGTGGCCCTGGCCGGGATCTTCCCGGGTCTGCGGCCACAGGCCCTGACCGGCGGCGTTGAGGTGATCGACCCCGTGACGCGCCGCTCCGAGGGCCTGCTCGTCGACGACGACGACCTGGGGGGGAACGTCTCCTCCGTGGCGATCGCGTCGGCGGCGCGCGGATACTGCGTGGTCACCGACGAGTCGTTCCGCAACTCCGTCCGCTCGTTCGACCCCGCGACCGGAGAGGTGCTGGGGACCGTTCTCGAGAGCCCCGGCCAGATCACTGAGGTCGTCGCGGACGGCGACGGCTTCCTGCTGATCGCCGAGGCGGGATTC
Source organism: Acidobacteriota bacterium (assembly GCA_046758905.1). Classification (GTDB taxonomy): domain Bacteria; phylum Acidobacteriota; class Polarisedimenticolia; order Gp22-AA2; family Gp22-AA2; genus JBHIBC01. Next base: position 66,203 of record JBHIBC010000003.1, read on the forward strand.
CTAGCGCCGCGCGTGCTGGTCCTCGACGCCCACAGCGGCGCCGCGGTCAGCTCCCTGCCGACGCGGGTGATGCCCTTCTCCATCGCGATCCTGACCCGATCTCTTTGAGAGGAGACGTCTCATGAGCCTCGCGCGATCCCTGACCATCCCCGTCGTTCTGAGTCTCGCCGTCGGGCCTGTCTCGGGCCCGGCCGTGGCCGCGGTCGTGGAACGGTTCCGCGCCGACCCTCTCCTAGGGTTCGGGCCGAACGTCTTCCTCGTCGAAGGGGACGCCGAGGCGCGCTTCCGCTACGTGCCGTCGGAGCGGCCCCGCTTCGCGGGCGACCCTCGGGGCAGCTTCCGCGTCCTCTACGACACGACCCGGCCAGCGGCGCGCATCGCGACCCCCCTGGGAGAGGTCGTTTCCCTGAGCGAGGACTTCGAATTCGGGGCGGTCCTCACGATCCGGTCGAACGGATTCCACGCCACCCCGGACGGGTTCTCGCAGATAGCCTTCGGGTTATGGAACTCCCGCACCACCGGGATCAACCGGACGGCGTTCCCGGCGGACAGCTTCGATCTGGTGGAGTTCGACTACTTCGCCAACGTCGGCGAGTTCGGCGGCCCGTTCCTGTCGCCGACCGTGTTCGGGGGATCCGCCGGCGACAACGCCTTCCTCAACTTCGCGTTTCAATCGGCGGAGCTGTCCCTGCCGTTCGACGTCCCGCTCCTCTGCCTGCTGCGCTACAGCGCCGCCGAGCGGACGCTGGCACTTCAGGTGAGCCGCCACAGTCGTGGCAGCACCTTCGTGCCCCTCCCCGAGTCCAGAGTGAGCGTGGACCTGTCGGCCCTCGACCCGACGTTCCTGGTCGACTCGCTCGGCATCGCCGCCTACTTCGAGGGATTCGAGTCGCTGCGCGCCCAGGTCGATTTCGACCTGCTGTTCTTCCAGGAGCTGCCGGAGCCGCTCCGGTCGGTGGGACCGTGACGCGGCGCGCACGACCCCCCCGGCGAGATCGGGGAACGGGCGCGGAGCGGCGCCCGACGGACCTATTTCGACGAGCCGGCCGGCTTCTCCTTGAGACGGACCGCTTCCACGTTGAGGATGATCTCGACCTCGTTGCCGAGGACAACCCCGCCCCCCTCGACCACGTCGTTCCAGGACACCCCGAAATCGGTCCGGTCGATCTGCGTGCGCGCCTCGAAGCCGCCACGGTAGCCGTACCCCCTGCCGAACCCGAGGACGTCGACGTCGAGGGACACCGGCTTGGTGACGCCGCGGATGGTCAGGTTGCCCTCGACCTCGAGCTGGTTGGGTCCGACCTCCCGGATCCGGGTCGATCTGAAGGTCATCTTCGGGTGGTTCTCCACGTCGAAGAAGGCGTCGCTCCGCAGGTGCTTGTCGCGGGCGGAGTCGTTGGTGTCGATGCTGGCCGTGTCGATCGAGATCTCGACGGATCCGCTGGCGAGATCCTCCCGGTCGAGCCGGATCGTGCCCTCGAACTTGTTGAATCGGCCCGGCACCTTGCTGAAGAAATGCCGGATCCTGAAGCCGATGTTGGTGTGCTCCGGGTCGATCCTGTAGCTCTCCATCGCGGCCCCGGCCGAAGACGGCGCCGAGGCCAGCATCGCCAGGACCGCCAGCGCCGAGAGCGCCGGCCCCCCGAGGGACCGCCCGAGGTATCGATTCTGATGGCTCATCGTTCGGCATCCTCCTCTTCCTGTTGATGGGAACGCGCAGGTGGGCGCCGTCCCCCAGTGGCGGAGAACAGGGACGGCACGGCCGTTATTCCGCCGGGCCGCGAGCGCCCCGGGGTCGGGTGCGCCCGCCTAGCTGAGATGGCGCCCGCCGTCGACGCGGATGCACTCCCCGGTGATGAACTCGGTCTCGATCAGAAAGATGACCGTTCTGGCCACCTCCTCCGCCCCCCCCCAGCGCCCCAGCGGGGTGGCCCGGATCACCTCCCGGTCGGCCTCCTCGCCAAGGCCGGGAGGCCGGAGCACGGGGCCCGGCGCGATGGCGTTGACGAGGACGGTAGGTGCCAGCTCCAGCGCCAGGCTCTCCGTCAGCCCGACCAGGCCGGCCTTGGCCACGTAATACGGGAGCCGGCCGTGGTAACGCGGTCGCCGGCTGGCGGGCAGCCAGTCGACGAAGGTGATGATTCGGCCGGCGCCCCGCGCCTTCATCAGTGGGACCGCCTGCAGCGCCAGCAGATAGACGCTCCGCAGGTCGGTGTCGAGGCTTGAGCGCCAGGCCGCCTCGTCGAGGCCCTCGAAGGGAGTCCTCCCGTAGATGGACGCCATGCAGATCAGGATGTCGAGGCCCCCGAGCTCGCGCCGCACCGATTCCACGATCCGCTCGGGCGAGCGCGCGTCCGAGAGGTCGGCCTCGATGGTCAAGGCCCGCGCACCGTGCTGCCGGACGCCCGCCGCGGCCGCCTCGGCGCTGGCGCGCGACGCGCGGTAGGTCAGGGCGACGTGACACCCGCGCCGCGCCAGATCCTCGGCCACCGTCCGCCCGATTCGCGCGCCGCCTGTGATCAGCGCTACCCTGCCGCGCGGGTCCAAGGCCTCACCTCATGCGTGCCGGTCGATCGGCGGCCGCTTCAGGTGCCACGAGGTGATCCCCTGGTAGAGACGCCCCATGGCGATCGCCTTGGCGTCCTCGAAGGCCCCGGCCACGGCCGTCAAGCTGACCGGTAGACCGTCGTCGGCGAACCCGCACGGGACCGACAGCGCGGGCAGGCCGCAGAGGTTGCCGGCGGCTCCCACCGGGTCGGACCAGGCGATCTCCGAGAAATCCATCTCCACCGGGAACGCGGTGCGCAGCTCGCCCGGATAGAGCAGGACGTCGTAACGGCCGAGGAGATCCGCCATCTCCCGCTGGCAGACCGTCTGGATCCGCCGCGCCTTGACCAGGTCGGCCCCGCGGACCGCGCGCGAGACGACGAAGGAGAGCGGCGCGCCGGGGTCGACCAGGCGCCGCGCCGCGCCCGTCCTCTCCAGCTCCTCGAAGGCCGAGGCGGCCTCGCCCACCACGATCACCCAGGCGACGCTCTCGAACGGCAGCTCCGGCAGCTTCACCTCGTCTATCCGCACGCCGGCCGCCTCCAGCTCGGCGAGGGCCCTCTCGAAGACCCGCTTGACGGAGGGGTCCCCCGCCGCCTCGAAGTCGAGCGTCACGGTCCCCACCCTGAGGCGGCGCGCCGCGTCGGGGTCGGCGGTCGGGGTGGCCGGCTCCTCCGCCGAGAAAGGATCGGTAGGGTCGAACCCCTCGATCTGCCGCAGCACGCTCGCGCAGTCGCCCGCCGAGCGCGCCATCGGCCCGAGCTTGTCCATGGTCCAGGACAGCGCCATCGAGCCCCGTCTCGAGACCCGCCCGAAGGTCGGGCGCAGGCCGCTCACGCCGCAGAAGGACGACGGACAGATGATCGAGCCCCAGGTCTCCGAGCCGATGGCGAACGGTACGAGCCCCGCCGCCACGGCCGCCCCGGAGCCGGAGGACGATCCGCAGGTCCAGCGTCCGAGGTCCCACGGGTTGAGGGCCGTCCCCGTGAGCGACGCGTTCCCCTTGGAGTATCCCAGTCCTCCGGCCAGCTCCACCATCGCCACCTTGCCGAGAAGGATCGCTCCGGCCTCGCGCAGCCTGCGCACGACCGCCGCGTCGTCGTCGATCATCCTCTCGGCGTACGGCCCCGCCCCCCAGGTGGTGGGGATCCCCCTGGTGGCGAGGAGATCCTTCGTGCCGTAAGGGACGCCGTGCAGCGGCCCGCGGATCCGGCCCGCGGCGATTTCCCGCTCCGCGGCCCTGGCCTCGGTCAACGCCCGTTCGTGGGCGACGGTCACGAACGCGTGCAGAATCGGGTCGAGGGAGTCGATGCGCTTCAGGTAGGACTCCGTCAGCTCGACCGGCGAGATGTCGCCCGCGCGCACCAGCGCGGACAGCTCCTCGACCGGCTTGTAGAGGACGTCCTCGGAGAGCATCTAGCGGCGCCCCGATCGCATCGCCCTGAAGATGACCGCGGGCGGGTCGTCGTTCGAGAGCTCGAAGGCGCGGATCGTCTCCAGCGCCTTCTCGAGAAGCGTCACGTCCCGACGCACGCGGCGCCGTTCCTCCCGTGTCAGGCCCTCCTCCTGCCGCGCGAGGAAGCGCGACAGAGGCGTGGGCTCGGGCGTGGAGGACGCTCCGCCCGGCTCCTGCGAGGCCGCGGCGCCGCTTTCCGAGCCGAACAGGGCGCCCAAGGCGCCTCCCGAGGCGGCGGCGACCGGCGCCCCCAGAACGAGGCATGAGAACTTCCTGCGCGACAGGCTCAACGTTGCCTCCTCGATAGGGGTCACTTGCCGACTGGAATCGGAACTCGCCAGCGCGGCCGTTCCCCTCGAACCGGCCTCAGGCCGCCCCCTTCCGCTCGGGGACGAAGACGAGGAAATACTGGTGCGGCAGGATCCCCTTGTCTGCCTCGAGCCTCCAGCCGGCCGTCCGCATCTCCTCGATGACGAAATCCTTCGCCAGCTTGTGCTCGAGCGGCGGGCCCACCGGCAGCGGCTTCTTCCTGAAGTCGACGATCGCCACCCGCCCGCCCGGCGCGAGGGACGCCCTCATCCGCCGGAAGTAGTCCAGGCGACCGTCGAAGTGGTGATAGGTGTTGACGATGAGCACCCGATCGACACGACCGCGCGGCAGGAACGGATCGTCGGGCGCAGCCAGGACCGGCACGACGTTTTCCAGGCCCTCCTCGCCGGCCCTGTCGCCGATGTGCCGCACCATCTCCGGCTCGATGTCGATCGCCAGCACCAGCCCTCCCGGGGAGACGGCCTTCGACAGGTAGGGCAGGAAGTAGCCCGTGCCGGCGCCGATGTCGGCGACGGTCATCCCCGGCTCGAGATCCAGGGCGGCGGTCACCACCGCCGGCCTCTGCCAGGCGTCTCGCGCCGGGTCGTCGAAGATCTCGACCCACTTGTCGACCTCGTCGAAGGGGTGGCGCGAGGTGGCGTCGTGCGGGCCCCGCCCCCCGGGCTCCTCGGCGGAGGTCCCCCGGGAGACCGCCGGGACAACGCCGCCGAGCGACGGGCCGGCGAGGGGACCGCCGGCCGCCGCGAGCGGGAGGACCAGCAGCCCCAGCAGGGCGAGGAGTCGCTCACGCCTTCTCATTCGTGATCTCGAAGGCGAGGTTCGCCAGGCGGCCCGCGAAGGCGACGAGCTGCTCGACCTCCATCTCCTCGTTCGGCTGGTGATAGGTCGCCTCGTCGCCCGGGGACCACCCGACGGCGTCGATCCCCATCAGCACCAGGTCCTTGGCGAATGTCCCGCCGCCGCTCCCGACCACCCTCGCGTCCGGCGCGTGCCGCAGGATACGCTTCACGATCGGGGCCTCCGGCGAGACCTCGCACGGCAGGGCGTCCTGCTGGATCTCCACCGTCACCCCGGCGCCGGGCAGGCCGTCGCGCCCGCCCAGGGCGCCCTCCGCGATCGACTGCACCTCGGCCCTGACCCCCTCCGCCGTCTGCCCGGGGACGTAGCGGATGTCGAGCGAGGCCTCGCAGTCGGCCGGCACGGCGTTCGGCGCCACACCGCCCCGCACCAACCCGGCGTTGACGGTCGGGCCGCCGAGGATCGGGTGCGGGGTGTGGCGCAGGCTCATCCTCTCCAGGGCGGCCAGCACGCGGGCCATGGCGTTGATGGCGTTCACCCCCCTCGCCGGGTCCATCGCGTGCGCCTGCCTGCCGCGCGTCCGGATCTTGAGCAGCACCCGACCCTTCTCGGCGATGTTGATCTCCCTCATGTTACCTGCGATGTCGGGGATGATCGCGTCGGTGCAGCGGATGAGGCCCTGCTCGATGAGGTACGGGAGGCCGACCCCGATCCCGACCTCCTCGTCCCCCACGGCCCCGAAGGTGAACGCGCCCGGGATCGCCCTCTCGTGCGCCTTGAGGATCCGCAGCGCCGCGAACGAAGCCGCCAGCGGCCCCTTATCGTCCAGCACGCCCCGCCCGTAGAGCTTCCCGCCCTTCTCGAACGGCTCGAAGGGCGCGAACTTCCAGTCGGAGGGCGAGCCGCTCGGCACCGTGTCGATGTGCAGCAGGACCAGCAGGTGCCGGTAGCCCGGCTTCCCCTGCCCGACGGTCGCCAGCAGGTTGTCCCGTCCCGGGACTCTCGCGTGGGTGCTGCACGGCACGCCGATCCGCTTGAGCTCCTCCACCAGGATCGCGGTGACCCTCCCCTCCTGCCCGGGGGACGCCATCCCGTCCGGTCCCCCGCCGGGAAAATCATCCTCGCGGTAGTTCACCGTCCGCTCCCGGCTGATCCGGAGCGTCAGGTCGACGATGAACGGGCGCAGCCCCTCCGCCTCCCCGAGGATGGCCTTCGGATCCGGCTTCGACAGCGTGCTGGCCATGGTCGCCGGAGAGACTACATGAGCCTGGGAGGCGGATCAAGAGAGGTCGAGCGCGCCCGCGGGCGCCACCGGCCCCGCGGGCCGCTCCCGGAGTCGACGACCAGCGGCACGCGCGCGCTGTGGTAGGCTTCGGAGTCGTGCGGATCACGGTCCGGGCGGGAGGGGCTGTCGGAAGCATCGCGCTGAGCGCGGCGCTGGTCCTGTGGCCACGCCCGGCCGCCGGGGCGCAGCCGCGCGCCCCCGACACCGTTGCGGACGCCGGCGGCGCCGCGCGGCGCTTCGACTCCTGGTCCGACGGGGCCACCCTCCGGCTCGATTACCACCATAGCGGCCTCGGCGCGGAGGAGACGTTCGCGCTCGAGGCCCTGAGACGGGAGGGCCCCTGGCCGGGGAGCCGCGTCCATCTGGTCGATCCCCTCAACTGGGGCCCCTACCGCTTCGAGGTGCGGGATCCGGCCACCGGGAGGATCCTGTTCGCCCGGGGGTACTCGAGCATCTTCTCGGAGTGGGTGACGACGGAGGAGGCGAAGCGCTCGCGCCGGTCCTTCCACGAATCGCTCCGGTTCCCCTTCCCGCGGCGACCGGTGCAGGTGACCGTGCTCAGGCGCGGGCCGGACAACCTGTTCCGCGAGGCGGCCACCTTCCCGATCGACCCGGCGTCCAGGTTGGTCCGCCGCGAGCCGGTCACCTCGGCGGGGACCGTCTGGTCGATCCTCGAGAACGGCCCGCCGGAGACAAAGGTCGACCTGCTGATCCTGGGCGATGGGTACACCGCCTCCGAGATGGAGGCTTTCCACGACGACGCGCGGCGGCTGGCCTCGGTCCTGTTCGCGACGCCCCCGTTCGACGGGCTCAAGCGACACTTCAACGTTCGGGCGATCGACCGGCCCTCCGAGGACTCCGGGGTCGACCGTCCGAGCGACGGCGTCTTCAGGCGAACGGTGCTGAACGTCACCTACGACATCTTCGGGTCGGAGCGCTACGCCCTGACGCTGGACAATCACACTCTCAGGGAGGCGGCCGCGCAGGCCCCCTACGAGTTCATCGAGATCCTGATCAACGACGAGAAGTACGGCGGGGGGGGGATCTACAACCTGTTCGCGACGTGCGCGACGCGAAGCGCCTCGACCCCCTACATCTTCGTCCACGAGTTCGGCCACCACTTCGCCGCGCTGGGGGACGAGTACTACACCTCCTCGGTCGCCTACGACACGTCGGGTCCGATCGTCGAGCCGTGGGAGCCGAACCTCACCGCTTCCCTCGAGCGGGCTTCCCTCAAGTGGAAGGACCTGGTGAGCCCGGACACTCCCCTGCCGACCCCCTGGGACAAGGAGGCCTACGAGTCGTTCCAGGCGGGGATCCAGAGGCGACGCCAGGAGCTGCGCGCCCGCAGGGCTCCCGAGCCGGAGATCGACGACCTGTTCAGGGAGGAGCTCGAGTGGACCCGGCCCTTCCTCGCGCGGCAGGCATATGCAGGCCGGGTCGGGGCCTTCGAGGGGGCCGGCTACCGCGCGAAGGGGCTGTACCGGGGAGCCGCCGACTGCGTCATGTTCAGCCGCAACCGCGAGCGGTTCTGTCCCGTCTGCTCCCGCGCCATCGAGCGGGTCGTCGACTGGGTCGCGGGGCGCTAGGTCAGGCGGCGGACGGTCTGGCCGCGCTCGACAGGGCGGCCGCCAGGTCCCGGGCCGAGGGGAAGCGCTTCCCCGGGTCGGGGTCGAGGCAGCGCATGATCGAGTCGGAGACGGGGCGCGGGATCGAGGGATCGATCTCGTGCGGGGGGCGCGGCGGGCCCTTGAGGTGCTTCATCAGGATCTCCTGGACGTCCCCGCCGGCGAACGGCTCGATCCCGGTGAACAGGAAGTAGAGGACGGCCCCGAGCGAGTAGAGGTCGGCGCGCGCGTCGACCGGCCTCGCCTGGATCTGCTCGGGGGACATGTACATGGGCGAGCCGATGACGGTCCCGGTGGAGGTCAGGGTGTGTCCCGAAGCCATCGGCCTCGCGATGCCGAAGTCGAGGACCTTCGCGGCGCCTTTCACGTCCACCAGGATGTTCTCCGGCTTGATGTCCCGGTGGATGATGCGGTTCTTGTGCGCCGCCTCGAGCGCCCGGGCGAGCTGGGCGGCCAGGCGCAGCCGATCCTGCCGGCTCGGCGCCGGGGTTCGCTCCATCCACCGCTGCAGCGGGACGCCGTCGATGTACTCCATCACGATGAAGCGGTGCTCCCGCCACTTCTCGAGGGTGAAGACGCGCACGACGTTGGGGTGGACGATGCTGCGGGCCGATTTGATCTCCTGGACGAAGCGTGCGACCTCCCCCGAGCCGATGTTGCCGCTGAGAAACTTGAGGGCGACGGTCTCGTCCAGCTCGACGTCGCGGGCGCGGAAGATCGTCCCCATGCCCCCCCGGCCCACCTCGGCCAGCACCTCGTAGCGGTCGGAGACCAGCATCCCGGGGACGACCTCCCTGATCCTGAGATCCTCGAGGACGGCGCGGGCGTCGGGGTAGCGCCTCTCCTTGTCCTTCTCGAGGCAGCGCAGGATCACCCCTTTCAGGAACCCCGGAATGACACGCTCGCCCCGGCCCGGCAGGGGGACCTCGGCGCGGACCTGCTGGTGCCCCACCTCCTTGCCCACGAACGGGGGACGGCCCACCGCCATCTCGTACAGGACGATGCCGAAGGCATAGAGGTCCGAGCGTTCGTCGACCCGCTCCTTGAGAAGCGCCTCGGGAGGGGTGTATCGGATCAGGTGCCCGCTCGACAGCTCCTCGGTCGTGAGGTCCGATAGGCGCACCGCGAGGCCGAAGTCGGACACGGCGACCCGGTCGTCCTCCGCCACGAAGATGTTCTCCGGTCGCAGGTTGCGATGCAGGACGCCGCGCCCGTGCGCGTGCGCGAGCGCCTCCAGCACCTGGCGGCCGATCTCCACGATCCGGTTCACCTCGAAACGGACCTTCCGGTCGAGGAGCTTCCTCAGCGGGACGCCGTCGGCCAGCGCCGACACGATGAACTTCCCCTCGCCGTCGGCGCCGGTGTCGTAGGTCGTCAGGATATTGGGATGGCTCAGGCGGGCCGTGAGCGCCGCCTCCTTCAGGAACCGGTCGGCCTTGCCGGCCTCGTTCGGCCCCTCGCTCAGCCTGCGGACGGCGACGGGCCGCTCCAGCGAGGCGTCCACCGCCCGGAACACCTCCCCCAGCCTGCCGACGCCGAGGGACGCCTCGATCCGGTACCGGTTCGGCTCCGACCAGCCGCTCTCCGGATCCGCGGCCCGTCCGGCGCCGCGCGCCCCGAGGTTGGCCAGCGGACGGCTCTCGACGGCGCGCATCCGCGCCAGGACGTCCTTGTAGCCGTAATCGTACGACAGGATCTTCTGGTAGATGCGCAGCGCCTCGCGCGGCCTGAGGTTCGCCTCGTGGGCCAGCGCCAGCGAGTAGTAGATCAGCACGGTCTCGTCACCGACGTCCTCGCCGCCGATCGCCGCGATGAACTTGTCCGCCGCGAGCGTGTGCAGTCCCTGCTCGGAGAAGATCCGGCCCAGCAGGAAGCACGCCTTGCGGTACTCCGGGTGATCCGGCCCGACCTTCTGAAGCGCCCCGATGCAGGCATCGAAGTCGCGCCGCTCGTAATGGATGCGGGCGGCCGCCACGGGGTCGCCCGACTTGACCAGGACGCGGGCCGCCTCCTCGGGACGGCCCGCCTTGCGGAACAGCTCGGCGGCGTTGCCGTAGTCGCGCGACGCCTCGTAGATCCGCGCCGCCCGCGCGAAGTTGCCGGCCTGGACGAAAAGACACGCGGCCAGGTCCAGCTCGCCCTCCTGCTCGAACAGCTCCGCCGCCCGGATCGCCTCGCCCGCCTCCCTCCACGCCTCGGCGGCGCGGTAGCGGCTCCCGGCCCGCTCCAGGACCCCGGCCGCCTCGCGGTGCTTCCCCTGGCGCGACAGGATCTCCGCCTGCACCGCCGGCGACAGGGACGACAGCTCCTTGCCCGCCTCGCGCAGGACGGCGTACGCCCGGTCCGGCTTCTGCAGCCGCAGGAGGATATCGGCCGCCCTCTCCGCCTTCCCCGCCAGGCGCCAGGCCTCCGCCGCCTGCTCCAGCATCAGGGCCGATTCGAAGTGCACCGCCGCGCGCGCCGGCTCTTCGACTTTCAGGAGAAGCTCGCCGCAGTACCGGTGGTACCGGAGCCGGTTGGCCCTCTCCGCCTCGGACCGAAAGGACCCCGGCGCGTCCTCGCCCGACGATTCGATGATCGACTCGAACAGTCCGGCCGCCTTGACGTGGGTCCCGGCCTTCACATACAGCAGCGCGGCTCTCTCGCGGTAACCGGCCTTCTCGTACTGCTCCGCCGCCTGCTCGTACTGCTCGAGCGACTCGAACACCTCCGCCGCTCGGTCGTGCCGGCCGCAGCGGCTGAACAGGTAGGCCGCCTTGTCGCGGTTCTCCAGGCGCAGCTCGATCTCGCCCGCCGCCGTCAGGTCGCCGGCCTTGAGATAGCAGAGGGAGGCGGCCGGCAGGTCCCCCATCTCCTCCGAGAGCCGGGCCGCCTGGTCGAAGTGCCTCCCCTTGAGGTACATCTCGCTGGCGCGCTTCCAGTCGCCCGCCAGGCGGTAGAAGTCGCCCGCCTGCGAGTAGTCCCTGGCGCGCGCCGCCTGCCTGGCCCGCTTGATGTACTCAGAGGGAGCGGGAATCGCGCAACCTCCCTGTTCCTGGCACGCTGACCTCCGGGCAGATCGGCTCCGGCGAGAGAATCTAGTGTCCGGCGGGTCCGGGCGCCACCTGCCGGCCGCCGCGCCACGGCCCTCTCGGGCGGGGCCCCGCCCGGGGCACCCAGCGGCCCGGCGCGCCCCGCTCGGGTCCGGCATTGACCGGCGGCGACCGGCCGCCCCAGAATGGTCGCCCGAAGGACACCGAGGGAGGAAACGCGCCATGAAGTCGCATACGACCTATCTGACCTTCAAGACCGCCCAACGCATGGAGTTCGTGCGGATCACCCCGGACGTCGAGAGGGCGGTGGCGCAATCGGGCGTCGGGGAGGGGCTGTGTCTGGTCAACGCCATGCACATCACCGCCTCCATCTTCATCAACGACGACGAGCCGGGCCTGCACGAGGACTACCGGAGATGGCTGGAATGGCTGGCCCCGTACGACGCCGGAACCGAGCGCTACCGTCACAACCGCACGGGAGAGGACAACGGGGACGCGCACCACAAGCGGCAGATCATGGGACGCGAGGTCGTGGTGGCGATCACGAAGGGCCGGCTGGACCTCGGCCCCTGGGAGCAGATCTTCTACGGCGAGTTCGACGGCCGGCGGCCGAAGCGCGTGCTGGTCAAGATCCTCGGCGAGTGACGCCGGGCAACGCGGGAGCCGGGCCCCTCAGGAGCCGAAGGCCTCCTCCACCAGCTTCTGCAGCTCGCCCTTCATGTACATCTCGGTGACGATGTCGCACCCGCCGACGAATCTCCCCTTGATGAAGACCTGCGGGACGGTGGGCCAGTTGCTGTGCGACGAGAGGGCCTGTCGGATCTGCGGGTCGGGCAGGATGTCCACCGTCTTGAACGGCTTGCCGATCTCGTTGAAGATGGCGATCGTCCGGGCCGAGAAGCCGCACATCGGCATGTCCCTCGTCCCCTTGACGAACAGGGTGATGGTGTTGGAGTCGATCTCCTTCTTTATCTGATCCAGAAGCTCCCGCGACATGTTCACCTCTCCTGGGGCCTCATCTCCCGCTCCAGCTCCGCGGGAGTGCAGGTCCGAAGCTGCAGGGCGTGGACGGCCTCGCTGGCCATCTCCTCCCTCAGCAGGGCGTAGACCATCTGGTGCTGCTCGACGCGGCTCTTCCCCTCGAAGGCGGGCGACACGACGAGGGCGCTGAAGTGGGCGTCCTCCCCCGCCACCTCGACCCGGGCGCCGGGAATGCCCCGCTCGATCTTCCTCTGGATGCCCCCGGAGTCCAAGACCCTCCCCTCCTCGAGCCCTGGCAGGCGCCTTCAGGCCTATTCTAACCCGAAGGCGGCCTCCGATCCAGCGGGGCGCCGCGGGCGAGCTCAGAGGATGCCGACCTCGACCGGGATCGAGGAGCTGATGTCGCAGGTGTCCTCGGGGGTCCCGTCCGCGTCGTCGTCGATCTCGGCGGAATCGCAGAACGTCGAGATGAAGGGGGCGGAGCCCGACAGCTCCACGGTGCCGATGCACACCACGTAGACCCTGTCGTCCGTCTCCCACGCCTGGAAGAGCGCCAGGCAAGAGTCCGCCTCGACGCCGGCGATGAGCTCGACTCCGACCGAAGGATCGTCGCCGAGGGACCGATCGCCGAGCACCTGGAAGCTGGCGCTCTCGTCGCTCCCGAACACGCTGATCTGGTCGTAGTCCACGGGGATGCCCGCGAGGTTGAGAGCCCGGTTGTCGTTGAGCGGATCGCCGCAGTTCACGAGGGTGCGGGAGGAGAAGGCGAACTGCACCCTCCAGACCCCGTTCAGATCGGCCCGGACCAGCCCGCAGTCCAGGCCGCTCATGATGATCGTGTCGCCCTCGTCGTCGCACCCGACGAGGCAGGCCGCACACGCGGCCAGGAGCAGGAGCGCCCGAATCGCTCTCGTCCCCATCGCATCGCCTCCCCCGGCCGCAGCCGGAGGGCTCCGCGAGTATTCTACCGGGCTCCGACGCTAAGCGACACAATTCCTCCGGGGCGCGGCGGGCCCGCGTTGAACCGCCGCCCGGGCATCGACTAGTATCGGATCGCATGCGACAGCTGATCGGCGGCCCGCGTCCGGAGGCGGTCTTCGCCCTCGCCCCGCTGCTGGCTTCGGCCCTCGCGGCCGGCCCCGCGACGGCGGCCGATCTGAGCGACGCCCGCGCCTTCCGGCTCGACAACGGCCTGCGGGTGCTCGTCCTTCACGACTCCGCCCACCCGGTCGTCGCGGTGCAGGCGCTGTACACAGTCGGGGCGCGCTGCGAGACCAGCGGGATCACCGGCATCGCCCACTTCGTCGAGCACATGCTCTTCCGAGGCACCGAGTCGTTCGGCCCCGCCGAGGTCACGGGGGTCATCGAGCGGGCCGGCGGCGAGTGGCACGGTTACACCTCGCTCGACCTGACGACCTACTTCGAGGCGGCGCCGAGCGACCTCCTCCCGACCCTCCTGCGGCTGGAGGCCGAGCGGATGACCCGCGGCCGCCTCGCCGCCGAAGAGGTGGAGGCGGAGCGCGGCGCCGTCTTCCAGGAGTACCGCGGCTACCAGCTCGACCCGCGCACCGAGCTGTTCGACGAGACGACCGCCCTGCTGTTCCGGCAGCATCCGTACCGGAACAACACGATGGGCTGGGAGAGCGACCTCCGGGCGATCGACCACGAGGACCTGGTCGCCTTCTACCGGCGCGACTCCGGGCCGCGCAACGCCGTCCTGGCGATCGCCGGCGACTTCGACCCGGACGGGATCGAGGAGCAGGTGAAGGAGGCGTTCGGCGCGATCCCCCCGGCCGGGGCGACCACTCGGGTCCGGACGGTTGAGCCGCCCCTGA